>JALSMC010000027.1 GCA_026987995.1 Sulfurimonas sp.
GTAATATTGATTTAGAGGGATTTTTTTTTAATCTCAAAAATCGCTATGAGAAGAATTTAGTTGTTTGCTTGGTTTGAATTTGCAAGTGGCTCTGTAGTATCTCTTATATTTAAATAAGCTGAAGAAAATATGTTAAAATGCTATTATGAAAAATAAAAAAATAGTTAAAAGAGTTGTATGTATAATGAGTGGAGGTATGGATTCTACCTTGAGTGCCCAGATGATGAAAGATGATGGATACGAGATAATAGCTGTACATTTTAACTATGGACAGAGAACACAAGACAAAGAAGAAGAGTGTTTTGACTTAATCTGTGAACGATTATGTGTTACACAAAAATATACTCTTGACTTGGATTTTTTAAACATCTCGGAGCATCTGCATTAACAGATACAAATTTAGATATTCCTACATCAGGGCTAGAAGAGGGTGTTCCTATCACTTATGTCCCATTTAGAAATGGTATATTTTTAAGTATGGCAGCAGCTGTTGCTGAGAAAGAAGCAGCAGAACTTATAAGCATAGGTGTAGTTCAAGAAGATAGTAGCGGGTATCCTGACTGTCGGGAAATTTATATAAATGCCATGCAAAACGCAATCAATCTTGGAACAAAAGATAGCACTAATATTAAAATTCATATGCCATTAGTACATCTTTTAAAGTCAGAGATTGTTACAAAATCTTTAGAAATCAACTCACCTCTTGAACTCACTTGGTCCTGTTATAAAAATGAAAAAAAAGCCTGTGGAGTTTGTGATAGTTGCCGTTTACGTTTAAAAGGCTTTGAGCAAGCTGGAGCTGTAGACCCAATAGTTTATGAATAAATTGTTCTATAAAAATTATGAAGTTGAGTTAAAATATAACCCAAAGTTAAAAAATACTTATATAGGTATAGAATCAGAAAATAAGATACTTGTAAAGACTTCCAGTAAGTCTCAGACTTATATATTAAATCTTTTAGATATGCGTAGTTCGTGGATTGAAAAGCAACTTAAAAAACAAATAGCATGTATATCCTTAGAGATGAATTTAGAAGATGAAGTATTACTTTTTTCTCAAAAGTACAGTATGGATGCTCATGAAGCGACTAGTTTAAGAGATAGGTTAAACAAACTACGTGTGAATTCACCGCAAAAAATAATAAAATGCTATGATGACTTTTACAAGGCAACTGCAAAAACTTATTTGAGTGAACGAACACTATATTACTCTGAAATAATGGGTCTTGCCTTTGACGAAATAAAATATAGAAAGATGAAAAGTAGGTGGGGAAGTTGTAGCTCAAGAAAAGTCATAACTTTTAACACAGAACTTATGAAAGTTGATAAAAATCTTATAGATTATGTAGTAGTACACGAACTTGCACACTTAAAGCATATGAATCACTCTCGGGATTTTCACTCTTTAGTTGAGTCATACTTGCCTGGATCAAAACAACTCAGAAGTGAATTAAAAAATATCAGACTAAGGTAGAATATAATCTATATGATATTTACTAGAAGGTGACCACATCATCCATCCGTTTGTGTTTAACTCTTTTGTAGGGCGTATCTGTTCTTGAATTTCGTGTCTTTTATAGGGTCTTTTTTCTTCTTTGTAATCTCTAAAGTATTGCAACCAAGGTCTTACTCTTGTGATATCTACTCTCTCTTTTATGTTGTTTAAACTACGATAAATAACTGCATACGGATGATTTGCAGGATATTCATAACGGAATGACCCTGATGAGAAACCAGAAGGGTAGAGCATCGGAGCAATATAGTCAGAGTGAAGTGCTAAAGATTCTAAAATCTGACCTATATTGTTATCATCATCTTTTGGTCCCCATAAAATATTACCATAAGTGTTAACGGAAATAAAAACCCCATACTGATACAGTTGCCCTTTAGCACTATTAAGAAAAGTCTCAATTGCTTTGACTCTATTTTCTTTAGTGTTTTCTTTGGAATATCTTAATCCTGACTTTGCAGGAAAACGGATATAGTCAAAGTTAATTTCATCAAAGCCAACTTTAGCAGCTTCTTCAGCTATATGAAGAGTATAGGCATGAGAACGTTCATCAAAAGGATCTACCCATGCCATATTGTCATGGTTTCTCCAAATACTTCCATTATCATCGCGTTTGAGTGCATACTCTGGGTTGTGTGATGCTTGAAGCTCATCTTTGAAGGTGACAATTCTTGCTATTGTATAGATATTGTTATCTTTCATAGTCTGCATAAACTTTTGAATATTTCGGTTAGTTCTATTTTCATGTGCCCCATAAGAATTGGCCTGCTTAAATGAGGTTAAAAATGATGTAGAGCCGTATTCATTCTTTACATCTACTACAACGGCATTTGCTTGTGTTTCTTTTATAACTTTTAGCAGATTTTTGAGTGTTTTTGAGTTGTTACTAGCACCCCAAAAAGTAAGATACAGAGCTTTTATTTTTATAGGTTCGAGTTGAAAAAGTTTGTTCTGAGAGCTAGCATTAAAGTCTAATGGTCTGTAGCCATGAGCCTTGATATGATAGACTCCTTTTTGTACTGGCAGAGTAAAAAGACCCTTATCATCGCTTTTTATATCATGTTCGTTGTTACAAACTATAGCATTTCTTATAGGCTGTAGTGTTTTGACATCAATAATTTTTGCATCAAAAGATGCAAGGGCTAAAAGAGGTAAAAATAGTAGTGTGTAAAAAAGTTTTTTCAAAAAAAATCCATCATATAAATTTGAATGAAATATTACACTATTAAAGTAAAATAGTAGCTTTTTATCTTTCGTTTAAAAAATTTCTTAAACTCACATCACTCCAAGCGCGAGAAAGTTGTAAATAGTCGTTTATTGACTCATAAACTTTCTCAAAATCCTCATTTTTAGAGCTTAACTCACTGACTACTTCTTTAAGAGCTTTTTTACCTGCTATATTTACATCTGCTGGAAAATTATGAAGTTTAACCCCTAAACCTTGAAGCTTAGAGAGAGCATATATGTTTTCATGATGAAATTCTGATGTCATATTTGCATTCATTTCACTTGCACACACTTCTATAATGGACTGATGCTCAAAACTCATCTTCTTCCATATGTGCTTTGAAAATGTAAGTTCAAGAATGGAACCTGGTTCATGCCAACCTGAGTAGTAGTAAGGAGCAACCTTATAAAATCCCATCTTTATATCAAGTGCTGGTCCTACCCATTCGGTCGCATCAATAACACCGCGTTCAAGTGAGGTATATATCTCTCCTGCTGGTAAAAGTACAGGGTTTACACCCATTTTAGCAAAGACTTCTCCTCCTAAACCAGGTATACGCATCTTCAAACCTTGCATATCAGCGAGTGAGTTGATAGGTTTTCTAAACCACCCTCCCATCTGTATATTTGTATTACCACCTAAAAAAGGATGTAAGTTATACTTAGCATACTGTTCTCTCCAAAGTTCTAGTCCACCGCCAAAAGTCATCCAAGAGTTAATCTCCTCTGCCGTAAAACCAAAAGGTATACCACTATAAAGAGAAAAAGCAGAATTTTTACCTTTCCAGTAGTACGGACCCGAATGAAAAGCATCTATCTGTCCGCTTGAACATGCATCAAAAACAGCCAAGGCAGGGACAAGAGTGTTTTTTGGATATATCTTTATCTCTAAACTTCCTCCACTCACATCTTTTACTCTTTGTGCAAACTTTTCAACTCCAGTACCCATGATAGGAAAGTGTGCAGGCCACGAAGTCGCTAGTTTTATAAGAGTTTTTTTGTTTTTATTAATATATACATTTTTTTTATCTGTTTTTTTTTGAGGATGTTTGGAATAATCTATGGCTTTTCTATCACTTTCATTACAAGCATTAAGTGCTAAAGCGGCCGAAGTAGCAGAAGCTGTAGTTAAAAAATCTCTTCTATTCACAATATTCTCCAAATTTATATCTAATTTATAACATTGTAGCAAAAAAATTCACATTAACTTTAGAAATCTAAAGTACAATAAAGTATTATTTGTTAAAATAATATATAAACAAAAATGAAGGCATTAGTATTATGAAAAACCTCCAACTCCTTAGTAAGCTTTTAATAGCTCTTATTCCTGTAATACTTGTAGTCTTCTTAGTTCTTTTTACTATTATGTATCAACAAGTAAGTAGTATTGAAAAGACAACATATGGAAATGAAAAAGAGATTCTCAAGAATGACATAAACAAAGACTTACATGTAAAACTTGAATCTCTAAAAAATATTGTTATATCTATCTCCAATAATGGAAAAGTTATAGAGAACATGTACAACGAAGAGCGTGATCTTATTTTTAATGAAATATTTGCTCTTAGGGAGTCTCTTGTTATCAATAAATCTTTCAAGGCCCCTTTAATTCAAGTTGTAGATTTAATGGGTACTTCTTATGTGAAATCATGGAATAAAAAAGCTTATGGTGCTAATGTTGCTATGAGAAAAAGTATTCAGTTTGTGCAAAAGGAGTCAAAACCTTTTGTTGGAGCTGAAGTGACTCGTGGTGGTATTATGCTCGTTGCAGCAGCACCTCTAATTTATACAGAAGAAGATGAAGACGCAGAGTATGTTGGAAGTGTTGACTTTATACTACGCTTTAATACACTTGTATATCAAAAAGAAAATCCAAGCGATACTAGAAAAAT
>JALSMC010000028.1 GCA_026987995.1 Sulfurimonas sp.
AACATTAATATCCCAGCAGATACAAAAGAAGCAAAAATGCAAGTAACTTATGCTGGCTTTAGACACTATGCAAATGACTCACATCTTCACAGAAACCCTAGAGGAGAAGAGTATCACTGGTTAGGTTTACATCCACTTGACTTCTCTAAACGCGAAGGGAAAAAAGGTATGACTGACTTTGATGCTATTGAAGCGGGTTATATTTCTGTTACTCCTATTATGCTTGATTTGAGTGCTTATAAAAGTATGCAGACTTTAGAAGAGTGGCTCTAATATGGGTAAGTATGACCGCATAGAACTTCTTTTAGGGGATGACTTTAAAAAGTTAGAAGATGCAAACATTATCTTGTTAGGTGTTGGTGGTGTTGGCTCTTTTTGTCTGGATTGTCTTTATAGAAGTGGTGTTAAAAACATAACTATAGTAGATTTTGATACCTATGATGACTCTAATCAAAACCGTCAGATGTGGTCTGAGATGCATGAAGGAGAGGTAAAAGTAGAAGCTCTCAAAAAACATTATCCTGAACTTACCATCATTGAGAAACGAATAGATGAGCAGTGGGTGTGGGACTTTGACTTTGAGCCTTTTGACTTAGTTCTTGACGCGATAGATGATAGAAATGCGAAGTTAGCACTTGCTCAAAAGTGTTACAAAAAACTCATCAGTTCTTTTGGTGGAGCAAAACGGATGGATCCTACGAAGATAAAAGTAGATGATATTTGGAAAAGTTATGGGGATAAATTTGGCTCGAAAATACGATACGAATTAAAGAAACGTGGCTTTAAAAAGAAATATAAAGTGATATTTTCAAGTGAAGAGGCTAACATCAAAGAAAAAGGCTCTTTTATGGGTGTAACTGCTGCGTTTGGTTTGACTATGTGTGGGGAAGCTATGAAGAAAATACGAGGAAAAAAGTAATGAAGGTCGCACTTGTTTGATTTTATGGATACAGACTGGTTTAATATAGGCTTAGAAGTTGTTTTTGTCATACTTATCTCTTATGATGTCAAAAAGTACTTCCAGACTCGTAAACGCGAGTATATCATAAACATAGTACTTACACTGGTTTTCGCAGTCTGGACACTCTACCCGTACTATACTTCTTATGTTGGCTGGGAAGAAGAGCAAAAGAAAGTGATGATAAGTCACTGCAAGGATACAAACGATACGAAGTTATGCAAGTGTGTGGATGAGGCTACTTTTAAGAACTTTACCCATGATGAGTATATTGTATTAGATAAAAATAGTACTGATTATAGAGAATGGTTAAGTGAAACAAAAGAGGAGTGTTTAGATGAGTCATGGTTTTGATTTAAATTCCCCTCTTGTATGTGAGGGTATCGTCGGTGATGGTTGTGGGGGCGGTCGCATATTTTTTGTAGAAGCAGCGACTTTGTATGCTTACGATTCACAAAGTGAGAGTCGCATGGAACTGTTAAAAGATTTGGATGGAGTTGTGTTTATCAGTAAAAAAGGGTGTATTATCACTCTCAACTTTGAAGATGAGATTCGCCATCTTGATTTGTCTTCTTTATAATCATACTAGGACCAAATGTATAACTAAAGCTACTTCCTTCGCCTAAAATAGACTCTATGCTAAGCTCAATATCCGCTTCATCTACGATAGACTTTACGATACACATTCCAATCCCAAACCCACTGTTGTAACTATCTTCACGGTAGTATCTCTCAAGGATTTTTTGAGGGTTTTTAATACCTTGCCCATAATCTTTAAAAACAAGCTCTATCCCATCATCAATTTCTTCTAAAGAGATTTCAACGAGTGAGTTTTTATGAGAGTATTTGATGGCGTTTGAGAGTGTATTGTCTATGAGGCGTTGTAGTTTTGTAGTGTTAAAGTTAATAGTGACATTTACACTCGACTCTAAAGATATAGAGATATTTTTGAGTTGTGCAATAAGCTCAAAGTATACAATCCTTTCTTGAAGATATGTATTTAAGTTGATGATTTCATCTTCATATACGACTCTATTTTGTTTGATGAGGTAATCCATGTCATTGTAGATAGTAGCCAAGAGTTTTGTAGCAGACTTTATGCGGTTAAAGTACTTGTTCTTCCCATAAATCTCATCAAAAAGGTCAACATTTACATTTATGATAGATAGAGGAGTGTTTATCTCATGCATAGACTCTTTTATGAAGTCATCAAGCTTTTCATTTACTCTTTTAAAAGGTCTTGAAAAACTCTTTAGAATATAAAAAGAGAGTAGGAGTATGAGCAGTATGATACCAAATGCAATAAAACTAGCCTCTAAAAAAATTTGTGTAAAAGATATCTCTGATTCACTAACAAGATACGAAGCAAAAAAGTACTTGTTAAAGGGTAGGAGAGTAATGAGGTAGCGTTTTGAGTTATCTTTAAAATAGCCTGTGGTAAATGCAGGAAGCTCAGAGCTAATCTGTGTGTAAACAGGTGCAAAGTTACGTTTATAAAGTGCTGATTTTGAGTTCGTAAAACTTGGAAAGCTAAAAGTTTCATCAGGATGATTACCAAAAGTATCCATAGCATTGATGATATGGGACTGGATAGATTTTAACTCCATCTCTTTTTTAATCTCTTGAAGATTCATTCTGTAATCTACATATAAATACAGAGGAGATAAAAGTATAAAAGAGATGATAAAAGTGTAGATAAGTGTGTACTTTCTTACAAACCCTTGTTCATCAACTATCATACTTATAGCCTAATCCATAAATATTTTTTATCAAACCTTTTGGGAGTTTTCTGCGTAGGTTATTTATCTGTACTCTTGCATTTGCTGCTTCTATATTGTTCTCCCAAATCTCATCATAGAGCATATCAAGACTCACTATCTGGTTCTTATTTACGATAAAGAGTTTGAGTAGTTCTCTTTCTGTTTTACTCAAAGGAATCTCTTTTCCATTATGACTTAAACTGTAGTTAATGGTGTTATAAGTGTACTTATCACATAACTCTATGGTATCTGACTCTGTATTAAAACAGTTAGCCTTTAGGGCATGTTGGACACGCAGTAGAAGTTCTATGAGGTCAAAAGGTTTTTTGATATAGTCACAGCAACCCGTAGCATACCCTCTAAGCATAGCATCTGCACTCGACATAGAGGTAACAAAGATAGTAGGAATGTTTTTATCTTCATCGGCTAGCTCTTTTCTCAGAGCAAAACCATCGAACTCTCCCGGAACATTTACATCAAGCAGTAAAAGGTCGTAGTGTTTAGAAAAGATAGCATCAAAAGCATCATCACTATTGTCAAAACTATCAACACTGTATCCCTTTGCGACGAGAAACTCTTCTATACTCTCTTGGAGTACTATTTCATCTTCTAGTAGTAGTATTTTCACTTGATTTTTCCTCTGGAAATATTGTTGGGGTTTGTCTCTAAAAGAAGCGAGATTAACTCATCTTTTGTGTATGACTGAAGTTCTCTTGAAAGTTTCTCTTCAATATACTTTCTATCTTCATTATAAGCACAGTTTTTTAAAGAGAGAAGCTCTTTATTTGTAAGTTTATTATAAGGGCTGAGTTTCTTTTTTGTTTTTACAGAATTATAAATATCTTTTCTTGCATAGGTAAAAAAAGTATCAAGCTCAGTCTCAAAACCACTAAAGAGTTTAAGTCTCTCCTCTGAAAGTATTAAAACAAAAGAACCAATATTTTCATCATCAGCATTTAAAATAGATTTGTAAAAAAAGATATGGTGATCGTTCTTTACAAAGCCATGGTTACGGAGAGTCTGTAGATTAATACTTCTGAGGAGTTTTATATGGTTGACATTTGCACCTCTGTTGGCAACAATGATATTTGCAACTCTTGGACTTTTGTCTAGTAAAACAGCTTGTTTTTCATACTTGTTATCTAAAAGCACTACAAGCCCTACATCATAATGAGCAAAATAGTTTTCAAGTTCACCAAATCTTTGTATCACTTCTAAAAACGCGATAAACTCACCATCTATAACAATAGGGATAGAAGCGATAAGAACAAGCCTACGAGCGGCAACAAAGGAGAGATGTGGGGTAAGTGTGCGTTTTACCTCTTGTAAGTCAGGTCTATTTGCTTTAACATTCACACCAGCATCTGTGTTGTCCCAACTTCTAGCAAAAATAGTGTAATCTTTTGAAACGACCTGTATTCGTAACTGAGAACCACTAAAGGTTTCTATGGTTTTCATATAGTTTTTTAAAATTAGATAACTTTTTTTCGCATTGTTGTATTTTATAGCTTTTTGGAGTGTTTCATTTTGAGAGAGTGCAAGTGCAAAGTTAAAGGCTTTTTCCTTTTCGTTTGCAACTTGCTTACTAAGAAGATTTATAAGGACAGAATGAACTCTTTCTTCAAACTCTTGCTCATTTTTTATGTAAAAGTAAGCCGTTAAGATTACTAATACTATTAAAATAAAAGCAAGATATTTTTGATAAAGTTTCATTATATCCCTTGAAATTATATTAGGTACAATACTATAAAATTACTTAATTTTTATATATGCATACCCATCATGTTGTAAATCAATTATTTTTATAATACCAGCTGTTGTTAGTGTTACAAAATCATCAATTTGTTCAGGTTTTACATTTTTCTTTTTCATA
>JALSMC010000029.1 GCA_026987995.1 Sulfurimonas sp.
ACTCTTTACTTGGCTTATTTGCCATAATTTTATCACTTGCTATGTTTGATGTAAGAATAATTATGGTGTTAGAAAAATCAACTGTAACACCTTTGTTATCTGTTAAACGTCCATCATCTAAAACCTGAAGCAACATGTTAAATACATCTGGATGTGCTTTTTCTACCTCATCAAATAAAACAACTGAATATGGCTTTCTTCTTACTGCTTCTGTAAGTTGTCCACCCTCATCATATCCTACATAACCAGGAGCTGCACCGACTAGACGTGAAACTGAATGTTTCTCCATGTACTCACTCATATCTATTCTTATAAGTGCCTCTTCACTATCAAACAAGAAATTTGCAAGTGTTTTTGCTGTCTGTGTTTTTCCAACACCTGTTGGTCCTAAGAAAAGAAAACTACCAATAGGTGAGTTAACATCACTGAGTCCTGCCTTATTACGTTTAATAGCACGTGCAACTGCATGTGTAGCTTTACCTTGTCCAATAACCGTTTTATTTAACTCATCTTCTACATGTAAAATTTTTGTCTGCTCGGACTGTAACATTTTGTTTACCGGTATATGTGTCCAGCGCGACACAACGCCAGCAATAGAGTCCTCATCAACACTATTTTTAAGCAGTGTTCCCTCAGCTTGTAATCTATCCCAGTTCTCATTTATAATTTTTTCTTCTTCTAAAAGTTTCGGAATATCTCCATACTCTATCTCCGCTGCTTTATTAAAGTCACCTACATTTTTTGCAAGTTCTGCTTCTCTACGCTTTGCCTCAATCGCACCTTTCATAGAAGATATCTTCTCGAACACCTCTTTTTCTGTCTCAAACTGTGAAGTGAGTTTTTGCACCTCTTCTGATACATCTGCTAACTCTTTTTCTATCTCTAAAAGACGCTTCTTATTTGCAGGAGTATCTTCCATTTTAAGTGCTTCTTTCTCTACCATAAGCTCTGAATGCTCGCGTTTTGCACGAGAAAGTACTGTTGGTTCTGACTCTATTTGCATCTTAAGCTCTGCTGCTGCTTCATCTATAAGGTCAATCGCCTTATCTGGTAAAAATCTATCCGCAATATATCTATCAGAAAGTCGTGCTGCTGCAACAAGAGCACTATCTGTAATTGTCACATTATGGTGTGTCTCAAGACGCTCTTTAATACCACGAAGAATCTGAAGTGACTGGTTTACAGTTGGCTCATTTAGATTAATCGCTAAAAATCGACGCTGCAATGCAGTATCTTTTTCAAAGTATTTTCTATACTCTTTAAGAGTTGTCGCTCCAATAGTATTAAGCTCTCCACGAGCGAGTGCAGGTTTTAAGATATTTGCTGCATCCATACCACCCTCACCAGCTCCAGCACCAACAATAGTGTGAATCTCATCTATAAAGAGAATAATCTTTCCGTTTTCTTTTACTTCCTCTATAACAGCTTTAAGTCTATCTTCGAACTCTCCTCTATACTTTGCACCTGCAATAAGTGAGTTCATATCAAGTGCAACAACTCGTTTATTTTGCAATGAAGTAGGAACATCGCCTGCTTGTATCTTTTGTGCTAGACCTTCAACTAAAGCAGTTTTACCAACACCAGGTTCTCCTAAGAGTATTGGGTTGTTTTTTGTTTTACGAATGAGTATCTGCATCATACGAGTTATCTCTTCATCACGTCCAATTACAGGAGAGAGTTTTCCCTCTGCTGCTTGTGCTGTTAAGTCTATTCCATACTTAGATAAGGAGTCTAATGTTTCATCTGCACTTTGTGAGTCAATTTTTGCTCCCCCTCGTGTTGCCTCTATATTTTTACTCAACTCCAACATATCTACATACTTCGGAAGTATGCTTGAGTATGGCTCTGAATTTAGATTTGCAAGTAAGTAAGTATCTACTGCTAAAAAAGTATCCCCGTTTTGTGCCATCAATCCAGCACCTTTTTCTAGTGTTTGGACAAAACTTTTAGATAGTTTTATACTTTCCTTAGTTACAGATGAAGACTTTGGCAGTTTTTCAGTTAGACTTTTAATATCTAACTCCATAGCTATCTTATCTACATTCATTTTTCTTAACATCTGATTTAAAATAGAATCTGAGTTTGTTAAAAGTGCCCATAAAAAGTGCTCACTTGTCACCTCTTGATTTTTGTTATGAAGTGCTAAAGATATTGCACTTTCAATTGATTGTGTCAAATTATGTGTTAGTTTTTCAAAAATATTATTATTCATTTGGAATCCTTTTATTAAATATGATAGAAGTATATAGCATTTAAGATTTATCTTTTGCAACTTAGGTAGCTTTTTTATAAATTTCTTAATATTATTTCACTATAATTTCATCAAAGGATTGTATATGCCAACTGTTTTAGAAGCTTTACAAAATCGTTCTTCAAAAAGAGCGTACAGTGACAAGAAAATACCTCAAGAGATACTCGAAAAAATATTAACAGCTGCGGGTATGACTCCAAGTGGTGCTAACATGCAACCATGGACTACTTATGCTGTTAGCAATGCTGACACACTCAAAAAAGTTGGTGATGCAGTCATTGCTAAAATGGATGAGGGCATAACAAACGATCAGTTTATCCAATACTATCCAGTAAAATGGACAAATCCATATAAAAAGCGTCGAATAGTAACAGGTTCAGGTCTTTATAAATTAATGGAAGTAGATAGAAAAGATAATGACACTCGTATAGAGATGTGGAAAGATAACTTTAGATGGTTTGGGGCACAGACTGTTATTTTTGTATTTACTAACAATGCAAATATTGATGGTTCACAAGGTGCACTTATAGACTGTGGTGCATATATGCAAAGTATCATGCTTGCGGCACAAGAGTTTGGCATAGACTCTTGTCCTCAAGGTTCTACTACTGAGTTTGGTCGCGTTGTAGCACAGGCACTTGAAGTTCCAGATAATATTGCACTTTTATATAGTGTTGTTCTTGGTTACTCAGATAAAGATGCGAAAATAAATTCTTACCAACCTAAACGTGTAAACCTAAGTGAATCTGTAACTTTTATAGATTAACGTTTATGCTTGTACCTCTCAAGCATACTAACATTTCCGTTCAATCCTCCACTATGTACATATAGAACACTCTGCGAAGTCTCTCCTAAGAGGGACAACCACATAGAGGGTGCATAAAGTAAATCAAACTCAATTCCACCCTTTTTAAGCTTATTGTATATGTCTAAAAACTCCTCATAGAGTTTGGCAAAATGATACTTTTTTTTTGGTTCTAAAATAATTAAATTTTTAGGAATTTGATGTAGTGCTTGCATCTGTACCTTTAGATACTCACTATCACCGATGCAGGGTACTGTATAGATTGTATATTCAGATAAAGAGAGTGCTAAATAGAGTGCCGTTGTTCCTGTACCTGATGGTGTAGCTATTGCTTTTATATGGGAAAACTCTTTTTGTTTAAACTGCTCTCTTATCTCGTGAGCTAAAACTTTCAAACCCTCTTTTGCATCTGTATCTGCACCCCCTTGGTCTATCAGTAAAGTATTTTCATCTAAAGATAAACGCAGGCTAGCTATATACTCTTTATACATATCATATTGAAGTTCTACTACTTCCATACCAAGAGAAAGTGCCTCATAATAGTTTCCATATTTTTGTGCTTTAATTATGGGACTGATTTTTTTAGTATAGTAGGTAAAGTGCCACTCTTTACGTTTACATATTGCAGCGAGTGCGAGCATAGCATTAGATTGAGTGCCACCATAGGAGATGACTTTAGTATAAGTATTTTTGGGAGTTTGTAAAAGAGTATAGAGTTTTCTATATTTGTTTCCAGAGAGATGAGGGTCTATAATCTCATCTCTTTTTATAAAAAACTCTCTCCCATCTAAAGTAAGTTTTGAAATGGGAGAGATTTTATACAAAAGGAACTATTTATTTTATAACAGCTTTTTTCTCAAGTGCTTTCATCTTGTCTTGCATTGCAGACTTGAACTTTTCCATTTTTAAACGCTGTTCTATATCTAGCTTTACATCTTCAAAGCTTTTAGCTACTGCATCTTTTTTCTCTTGAAGGTAGATAATATGATACCCAAACTGAGTTTTAACTGGTGCCATAGTAATGGTACCAACTTTCATTGTAAATACCTTTTTATTAAATGCAGGTACCATTTGTCCTTGAGCGAAAAAACCTAAGTCTCCACCTTTAGCCCCACTTGGTCCTTTTGATTTAGTTTTTGCTAATTCTTCAAACTTTGCTAGTAGTTTTTGACCACTTAGAGGCTTTAACTCGTTAATAATTGTCTTAGCCTCAGCTTCTTCTTTAACTAAAATATGGCGAGCATGGACTGCCTCTTTTTCATTAAATTCTTCTTTATTTTTCTTATAGTAATCTTTAAGTGTAGCTTCTGAGATTTTTATTCTATCTACAACTTTTTTTTGCCATACCAGAATAGCAAGCTCTTTTTTCATATATTCTTCACGCTTTTTATACTCTTCTTTATACTCTTTAGTTTTTAAAATACCTGTTTTTTGAGCATCTCCATAGATAAGTTCTTTACCTATAAGTTGCTGTAGTACCTGCTGTCTAAATGCAGCTTGTTTTTCAGGGGGAACTTGATTAAATC
>JALSMC010000030.1 GCA_026987995.1 Sulfurimonas sp.
TAGGATAGTCATTAGACTTCTTAAGTAACCTCAGTCTAACTCTACGGAGTTGGACTTTCTTAAATACTACATTTAAGTGCACTCGTGGTGGAACGGTAGACACGCAACGTTGAGGTCGTTGTGCCTTCGGGTGTGGGAGTTCAAATCTCCCCGAGTGCACCATACATAACTTCTATATAAAACTTCCCAAATTCAATCAGCTATACACACTCTTTTGCTATATAAAATAAAAAATATGTTATAGTTGTTTAGATTAATTTTAATTGATCACTTCTACCGTTACTATAAAAATATAAAGGTTATTTATGACAGAAAAGTACTTTAAGTTTATTCGTATGATTGTTGCTGGATTTGCAGCAGTTGGAATGATAATTGTTTTAGCAGGTGTTATATCTGAATTATCTAAATCAGATGCAGATTTAGGTGTCAAAGCAAGTCAGCCACATGTCAGTTTTGCAGACTATAAAGAGTTTCAAAACCGTTCTATAAAACCAGTAGTTAAAGTTAGTGAGGCTGAATTAGAAAAAGAACGAAAGAAGTTCCAAAGTGCTTTTTTTAAACATTCACAATCTATATATACAAGTCTATCTAAATATTCAAGTGCTCTTGGACAAGAAAAATTAAATAGTGATAACTTCGATGAGTATCTTTTTACCTTACTGTCTAAATATGACACTGAAATAAAAATAGCTTACCTAGAGCAGTTAGATCTTGAGTCTAAAGCACTGCTGAAGTATGCAGACGAAATTAATGAAAATAAAGATAAGAAAGTAATTCTTTGGAGCGAATTTTTAGATTGGTTTGCTAGTGACTTTGATGATCAGTTGCTAAACACTGAGATGGTGGAAGCAACAGAAAACATCTTTTTAAGTAAAGAGATGTTTATCGTTTTTATGCTTTTGATAATTATTTTACTTTTAGCTAGATTTGAAATCAGTGACAAACCGAAGAAAGAAGCTGATGAGATAGAAGAAGTTAAGTAAGCTCTTCTATCTAAACACTCTAGCACAATCTTTTTTTATAGCTCCTGGAATAGATGCAATTGACATAAATTGTGTCATGTTGAGCATAGGGTACATGAGTGCTATGTAGTATTGTGGTGCTAGAGTTTTAGCTTGATTGTTTTCAATGAGAATTGGATATGGCAACAAGCCTGCATTTTGATAACCAATTTTTTTAACAAATTTTCGTGTTCTTTTAGAGAGTTCTATCCCTATAATGACACTCCCGTTTTCAAGCAGATGTTCATAGATAATCTTTTTAGATTTACGAGCATTTTCAAGTAATTTATGATTACTACCAGATGCTATAACTTCCATATCTTTATAATAGGGCATATTATCCATAAATCTATAATGACCTAACTTAGTATATTTTACAATATCTTTTGAGTTTTCTAAGTTTGAGAATGTTTGATTGAGCTTCTTCAATGTTTGTTGTGCTAATAAATTATTATAATCTTCTTGTAAAAAAGCTTTCATAAGGTAGATAGGATTTGTAATACTAATGATGCCACTTTTTTTATTTATGAGTAATCTTAGTGTTCCTGCAAATCCTCTTTCTTTTTTTGAAGCATTTTTAGTTATTGCTTCATTTGTGAAAACTATGGATGTTATTAAACCTTTTTTATCAACTTTATATTCAGCTAATATTGAAAAATTGTTTTTTTTAAGATTTTCTCTAATTGTTTCAATGGGGATGATTTTAAAAGTTAAAAAAGTAGATACTTTAGATATGTTACTATCTGATACAATCCCTGTAGCTATTGTTTCATTAATATTTTTATAATCAGGAGGAACTCTTTTACTAAAACCAATTGATTTATTAACTGTTTTATTTTGCCTTAGACGAAGCGGAGATATTTCTTTTTCATCACTATGAATTTTTATTGGAGAGATGACTTTAACAGTAACCTCTGGTGGAGAAATTACTGTTGGTACTTGTATATGCACAGTGTTAGCTAATAGAGAACTTACATTAAAGATAGTAAAAGACAGAATTGATATAGTATTATATTTCATGGATTTCCTTAAGAGAGGTGTAATGAAGGGTGTTTGAACAAAGGAAAAGGTAAAACCTTTCCTTTGTTAAGAAAAGAAAATATAAATTATTTTCTAGAGTTTTTATACTCTTTATAACTATTGTAGTCATTCTCTGATGTAGATTTTCTTACATCGTTAGAAATTGTACTTGTTGACTTTCTAGCATCATGAGACACAGTTTTTGTAGAGTCATTAACATTGTCTGAAACACTGTCTGTAGAGTCTCGTAAATCATTAGAGACAGTTGTTGATGAAGTTCTTGCATCATTAGACACAGTTTTTGTAGAGTCATTAACATTGTCTGAAACACTGTCTGTAGAATCACGTAAATCATTAGAGATAGTTTTAGTAGAATCAGTCATATCATGAGAAACAGCAACTGTACTATCTTTCATGTCTTTTGTAGCCATAGTTGAACTATCCTTCATATCACGTGTTGCTGTTGTGATAGAATCTTTTGTGTCTTCTGCTAACTCAACAGTGCTATCTCGTACATCACGACTTACACTAGTAGTAGAAACTTCTCCACTCTTAACTGTAGCAATTTCACTACTTTTTAAATCATCTGATACTTTTACTGCTGTATCACGAGCATCACTACTTACATTCGTAGTTGTACGTTCTGCACTCTTTGCAGTTTCAACTGCTCCATCTTTCATAGAATCAGCAGTATCACGTGCATCATGGCTCATCGTCGTAGTAGCATCCTTCATGTCTTTAAACATATCTCCAAAACTAAAGTCTCCAGCATTTAGGATGCTTAGTGTTACAGCACTGATTAGAATCGCTTTTCTCATGTATATTTCCTTTTTTTGGTATGTACCTTTTAACACTATAACTCTTTTAAACTGAGTTATATCTTAAACAAAAATAATTTTTTTTAACTTTTTTGATGATTAATATTTATTTATATAAGCATTAATGATATATTTAGAAGTTATATATAGTTTCCTTATTTATAGGAAATTTCTTTTAAGACTTTTCTTAGTTTAAAAGAGTTATAGTGATGGGAGATACAAAAAATACTTTTAATGTATACTAAAAAAAGGAGTCGTATGAAAATATTTTTTATTTTGTTCGTGCTATTGAGTCAAATGCTTTTTGCTCAAGTTTATACAAAAGAGGATAGAATTAAAGACATGCAGGAAATGGCTAAAGCAATGTCGTATATAGAGACTGGATTTTTTTATAATAATATAGACTTAGTTCAGGATGGAGCTTTAAAACTATCTGATACTATTAGAAAACTGGAGCCTCCTTTAGAAGATAAAGAAGAAAAAGATCCAATGACACGTTATTTAAACGAGAGAGTGAAGTTTACAAATAAAATAGCTAAAAAAATAGATAAAAAAACTAAGCTTATTATACAAAGATTTAGAGAGGGTGATGTAACACAAGCCTTACAAGCTTATACAAAAGTAATGAAGCAGTGTATGGAATGTCATATACAAGTTAGAAATTGGTAGTGTAAATGAAACAAATAGCATTAGTTTTTTTAACTTTAATACTAGGAAGTCAATTATCAGCAATTGAATTACCTGTTACAGGTACAGTAGTCTCTTATAATCAAAAGATGATTGGCCCGAGATATATGGGATATATAAAAAATATTTATTTCGACATAGGTGACAAGGTTAAACGCGAAGATACCCTTTTTGAACTAGAATCAGCAGAGTTTGACATACTAAAAAATCAAGCAGATTTGGCTTTGGAACAAGCTGGTGCAATTGTAGATATTTATCGTACACGTTTACGTGCTATAAAACGAGAAAAAAGTTTGTTAAAGTCTAGAGGCATGGTAAATAGTTCTGATTTTGATAACCTTGATATTACGGCAGATAATGTTGTCGCAGGCTTGGCATCAGCACAAGTTCTTGTGAAAAATGCTGCAGAAAAGATTAAACAAATTTCTACGATTACAGGCTACTTAGAAGTTAAAGCACCAAATGACGGGATAATAGTTGAAAAACGAATTCGAGTTGGGGATTTGGTTGCTCCTGGAATGTTGAGTATGATTATTGTTGATTTAAGTCACTTACAAATAGAAGCTCAGATTGCAGAGTCAGATTTGATGTATATACGTAAATATCAAAGAGTTAAAATCACAATTCCCTCTTTAAAACATGATACATACGGAGTGATTAAGTCCATTGTTCCAAGTGCTAACCCTATGGCCCATACATTTAAAATAATTGTCGATTTTAATAAAAGAAATAATAGAGTTTTCCCTGGAATGTATGCGAAGATTCTTATTCACATTGATGAAGAAAAATAAACGATGGCTTATAAAAGTAAAAATATTGCAGGATATTTAGCAAATAATTTTTTAAATAATCCTCTCACAATGATTCTTGCTATTACAATACTTCTACTCGGATATATAACCTTAAATATTGCGCCTAGAGAAGAAGATCCTCAAATTGAAGTAAGTGGTGGTTCTATTATTGTTGTGGTTCCAGGAGCCTCTCCTGAAGCGATTTCAAATGTTGTTGTAAAACCACTTGAGAGACGTATTCGAGAGATTAAAGGGGTTGAGCATATTTATGGAAATGCCATGGATAATGTTGGTATGGTGAATGTGCAGTATTTTATTGGAGAGAATAGAGAAGATTCTAATTTAAAACTATATGATAAAGTAATGCAAAATATGGATAATTTACCAATGGGTGTAAAAGCACCTTTGATAAAACCATTTGATATTGATATAGATATACCCGTGGTAACGATAGCATTCTATCAAAAAGATCAAAAACACCCAAATACGATGCAACAATATCGCTTAGTACGAGATATTCAACAAGAAATTAATGCAATTGATAATGTTTCAAAAAGTACATTAAAGGGGATTAAACATCCTCAATTCAATATCGAAGTTGATTTAGATAAACTCTCAGCTTACCATCTTTCTCTAGGACAAATTTCTACAGCAGTTCAAGCAATTGCAAACAATGCCCCTGTTATAGATGCTCCCTCAAGTGATTCGTCAATAATGGTTTTTGGTGTGCAAAACGGGATTGAAAATGTTGATGATTTAAGTAATCTTATAGTTGCTCAATATGGGGGTGCACCAATTTATCTCAAAAATGTAGCTGATGTAGAGTTTGATTTTAATATTCAAAATTTTCAAAGCTCTTTATTGTCAAAAAGAGATGATAATAGTACTTTCGACACCCCCATACAGCAAGTTACTTTGACTGTTTCAAAACTAAAAGGTACAAATGCTGTTCATATTGCTAAAAATGTCATAGATAAATTAAAAGAAAAAGGTGATATTTTACGTAATGCAGGTATTGGTTATATCATTACAAGAAATTATGGTATCCGTGCTGATGAAGCTGTTAGTGAGTTAATTCACCACCTTGTTATTACCATTGGTATTATCGGTCTTATACTTATACCTTTTTTAGGTTGGAGAGAGTCTTTAGTAGTTTCAATTGCGGTACCAATGATACTTGCCACTACACTATTTATAGCATATATGACAGATCAAACGATTAATAGAATTACACTTTTTGCTTTTTTGCTGAGCTTAGGTCTGATTGTTGATGATGCGATTATTGTTATTGAAAATATTCATAGAAGAATGCACTTAAAAGAAACAGCGAATCAAACTTTTGATGAGATAATTGTAGAAGCTACCGATGAAATAGGACCTTCAACAAATATTGCTACTATAGCAATCATTTTGACTATGGTACCTATGGCATATGTTGGTGGAATGATGGGACAGTTTATGAAACCAATTCCTTTGAATGTGCCAGTAGCATTAGCAGTTTCTCTTGTTGTAGCTTATGTGTTTACACCATTTCTTGCAAAAAAATTGATTAAACGCACAAAAGGAACACATTAGTATGGAAGAGTATATATATTCCATGTTGGGCTCAAAAAAGAAAAGAAAGAAAGTTATAATGTATATAGTTATGGCCTTTGTTGTAGCTATTATGATGATTCCCACAAAATTAGTATTAGCTAAAATGCTTCCAGGAAAAAGTGCAAATACCTTTAGTGTATATGTTGATACTGCAACAAATAGTTCAATTACAGAAACTCAAAAGGTAACTTCATGTGTCATAGATTACTTTAAAAAAGAGCAAAGTGTTGAGGATATGGAGGTGTATTTAGCTCAAGGTGCTCCACTAGATTATGCTGGTTTAGTAAAGGGAAGTGCTCTCAAGCGAATGAAAAATCAAGCAGAAATAGTGATAAACTTGACAGATAAGCATCATCGTGATGAACCCTCATATATGATGGTTCACCGTATCCGTCCTATAATTCAAAAAAAATGTGAACCTCTAGTCAATGCGACAACTATAAGGTTTGTAGAGATGCCATCTGGTCCCCCAACTTTAGCGACAATAGTTATAAGTCTTTTTGGTGTTGACGCAGGCTTGATGCGAGAGACAGCAGTGAAAATTTCTAATGTTCTTAAAGAAACAGAAGGTCTAGTTGATGTAGATGTTATGCAAGATGATATATACACTAAATACGAAATTATCCCAGACAAAGAAAAAATAATCCGTAGTGGCTTAAATGTTGAACAAGTAAATAATATACTTTACCTTGCATTTCAAGGTATGGTAGTAGCAGTTAAAAACTCTAAAGCACAACAAGATCAGATACCTATATTTATCAGACTTAATGATGAAAGTCGAAGTGTCTTTCCAAATACAAGAGCGGGTCTGTACTGGAAACTGTCGCGTTTAAAACTGATGAATCCAATGGGGATGATGATACCTATAAAAGAGATGGTAGATGTCAAAGAAGTAAACTCGAATCCAAGTATATTTCGTAAGGATCTTCGTAATTTAGTGACAATTACAGCCGAATGTGATTTAGTATCGCAAGTCTATCCTCTGCTTGAGGCGAGAGATACTCTCATAGAGAAACTATCTCATGACTTTAATGTGACAAAGGTACCTGGTATAACTACTTACATGTTTGATTTAAACCTTGTAGATAAAAAAACTCATGAGAAACTTTTATTGCGTTGGGATGGTGAGATGAAAGTATCTCTTGACACTTTTCGTGACTTGGGAGGGGCTTTTATAGCAGCCTTAATTCTAATGTTTTTATTGATGGTTATATATTATAAATCTTTTGCATTAAGTGGTATAATCTTATTAGCTAGTTTTTTATCAATAATTGGTGTAATTATTGGACATTTTATAACTGATATAATATCTTTAGTTTTTAGTGGTACAAACTTTTTCTTAACAGCGACATCTCTTATAGGTTTTATATCTTTAATGGGAATTAGTGCAAGAAGTTCACTTCTTTTGATAGACTTTTCCAAAGCTCTAATAGAAAAAGGAGTTGAAAAGAGAAGGGCAATTGCAATATCAACTGCAACAAGGGCAAAACCTATTTTAATGACTGCAATAGCTATTATATTAGGAAGTTTACTTCTTTCTACCGATCCTATTTTTGGTGGTCTTGGTATTGCACTTATTTTTGGATCTATAGCTTCAACTATAGTTTCCCTCTTTTTGGTTCCAATTATGATAAACAATACCGTGGCTATCTGTCCTATTGTTAACAAAGACTGCAAAGGTGGGATTAAAAAACATGTGAACCCAGAAGAACTAGGGTATAAATTAGATTAAAAAAGGAATAAACAAATGAAAAAAATAATAATGACAATAATAGCAATATTAATCGTTACATTACCACTTAGTGCAGAGGTGAAAACAACAAAGTACAAAAATGGAAAAACAAAGTTTCAGAGAAATTATGTTGATGGTAAATTAAATGGAGCTTCGAAAGCTTATTATGAAAGCGGAAGATTAAAAACATATGCTATATTTAAAAATGGAAAACTCCATGGAATGACTACTGGATTTTACGAAAATGGGGCAATAAAAGCAGAGATTCCTATGTATGAAGGGAAAACTGACGGTTTCCAAAAAGAGTTTTATAGAAATGGACAGCTGATGTCTATTGCAAAGTATGAAAATGGAATAAATGTTGGTGCAAAAAAAATCTATTATTCAGATGGGAACTTAAAAGCTAAGCTCTATTTTAATGAAAAAGGTGTGCTTGATGGTACGACTCTTGAGTACTATCCAAATGGTAATAAACGCTACTCCGTAAAGGTAGAAAATGGAGTAGCTAAAAAAGGTTATGTATATGACTTAGAGGGTGAACGTAGAAAAATGACTCCACAAGATTTTTCAGATTTAGGGCTTTAGGCACTAAATCTCTTCATTCCTCCAAGCCTGTATTGCATCATTTAGATTTTCAAAACTATCAGCTTTTCCTAATATAAATATTTCATCAAAAATATAACAAGTTATACGTGTATTTGCTTCAAGTAAAAATACAGCATACTCTTCATCATTTCTAGAATTTACAGAAAGTACCCGCATTCCATCTATGATATCGTTTACTTTTGGAATAACATCATACTCAACATTAATTAGTTTTTTACCATCGCTATTATATATTGCCATGTATACCTCTCTTTTTATGGTACTATTGTACTAAATAATAGAAAATAAACGAATAAGGAAATATAATCATGAATATTGCAAATAATATTACAGAATTAGTAGGTAACACACCCTTAGTAAGATTAAATACTCCATCTGAATTAAGTGGTGCAACAATTTTAGGTAAATGTGAGTTTATGAACCCAACAAGTTCTGTTAAAGACAGAATTGGGATGAATATGATTCGTAGAGGCATAGAATCTGGGATTATAAAAAAAGAAACAACAATTATAGAGCCAACAAGTGGAAATACAGGTATAGCATTGGCAGCTAACTGTGCAGCACAAAACTTAAAACTCATCTTAACAATGCCAGAGTCTATGAGTATAGAGAGACGTAATCTTCTTAAAGCATTAGGTGCCCAGCTTGTACTTACACCTGCAACAAAAGGTATGAATGGGGCAATTGCTAAAGCTCAAGAGATACAAAAAGAGACAAAAGATTCTGTTATTTTACAACAGTTTGAAAATCCTTCAAACCCAGAAGTGCATGAATTAACAACAGCCCCTGAACTACTTCGTGATACTGACAACCACATCGATGTATTTGTAGCAGCAGTTGGTACTGGTGGGACATTGAGTGGTTGTTCACATATACTAAAAGGTGTGCTTCCTAATATCAGTATTATTGCAGTTGAACCCGCTGATTCTGCAATACTCTCAGGGGAATCGCCAGCACCTCATAAAATACAAGGAATTGGAGCTGGTTTTGTTCCAAAAAACCTTGATACTAGTTGTTATAGTGAAGTTATAAAAGTAAGTAATGAAGATGCAATCGCAACAGCAAAAATGTTAGCAAAAAAAGAGGGACTTCTTGTGGGTATCTCCGCTGGAGCAAATGTTTGGGCAACTATGCAAGTCGCATCTCGTCCTGAGTTTGCAGGTAAAACACTTGTAACTATTCTTTGCGACACAGGTGAGCGTTACCTAAGTACAGAACTCTTTAGTGAGTAGAGTATTTCTTGAAACAATAAAAATCCTTGATGGAGTAGTTCTTCATTTAGAGTATCATCAAGAGCGTTTAAACACAGCACTAAATAGTACAAATAGGTATAATCTTTATGACTTAATTGACCCACCTATAGATGGGCTATATAAGTGTCGTATAGTGTATGATACAAAAGAGCTAAAGATAGAGTATTTACCTTATACTAAACGCGAGATACAGACTCTAAAACTTGTAATGAATGATACAATTGAATACTCAAAAAAATACGCCAATAGAGATGAGATTAATCAACTAGTTAATCAAAAAAAGAATTGTGATGATATCTTAATTATTCAAAATGGACTTGTACTTGATACTAGTGTAGCAAATATAGCTTTTTTTGATGGGAAAGAATGGTTCACTCCAAAAATACCACTACTCAAAGGAACTTGCAGAGCAAGACTTTTAGATGAGGGTAAAATCATTGAAAAAGATATAAGCGTTCAAGAGATAAAAAGCTTTAAGAAAATAGCACTGATGAATGCAATGATAGATTTTGATATAATTGCAGTAGATAATATAGAGGAAATAATTTGTTAGAAAATGTAATTAATGAAGTTGGTTTTGCAAAAATCATGAAAAAAAATATTCAAGATGTGATTATTCATATGTTTGAGAGTGAACAAAATTTTGGAATTCTTTGTAAAATTGAAGAGGTTGAATTTAATCCGACCCTGCCTGCTAGTATAAATAGTGAATTTAGACCATTAACTCTTTTCTTTTTAGCAGGATATACATTTGATACGGCTCGTATTGAAGATGACACACTTATCTTTGAAGCTGGTTTTGGCAGTGATAACTTTGGAAGTGTTGTAAGTGTTTCACTACTGAGTATAATGCAGATAATTATTGATGAGACACCAATTTTGATAAACTTAGCTGTATATAATGAGTCAAATGAAAGAGCGGAGCAGTCAAGTAAGGCGAATGATAAAGGAGTTGAAAACTCAATGGCATCATTTTTAAATAATCCAGAGAATTCAAAGTTCCTAAAGTAAGGGACTTTGTATTCTAATCACGATAATGAATTAGATTTTATTGAGTGAAAGAAGAAAGTTAACTACATTATCAACAAATGCATCATGCTTTCTATCTTTTAAGTAGGCGATATAAAAGTGTCTACTTATCTTTTTGTTTTTAAGTTTTGCTTCATAGAGCAAACCACTATCAAGTTCTGACTTTATTACATGACGAGACATAATTGATACTAAAGGTTTTTCAGAATCTTTGTCAGCATGCAAAATTGCCTCTTTTATAGAGGTTGGACTTGTTAAAACACCAAAAACACTTAAACAACTAGTTTCAACATTCATCTCATCAAAAACTTCAGAAGTAAGTTTATGTGTGTGTGATTTTTCATCTCTACAAACCCAGTCATAGTTAGCTAAATCATCAGCATTAAGATTTTTTTTAATTGGCTGGTTTGAGAAAACAACAAGTTCATCTTCAACCCATTCTCTATAAATGATACCATCTCTAAAAATTGGAGATTCAATAAGTGCAACATCAATTTTTTTATTTTCTAAGTCATCTAAAATATTTGAAGAGATGTCTACATTCATAAAAACTTCGTTATCAATGCGTTTTTTGATCTCTCCAAGGTAGTTTGGAAGTACATAGTTTCCAATAGCAAATGAAGAACCCATCACAAAAGTGAATTCTTTGTTTATGATTTTAAGAAGTTCTTTTTCACTACTGTGAATAGATTTTTCAAGCTTAGTTGCTATACGAAAAAGGTCTTCACCCTCTTTTGTAAGTACTATACCATTCTTTTTTCTATCAACGATTTTAGTGTCAAGATAGTCTTCTATAAATTTTATTTGTTGTGTCACAGCAGGTTGTGATATTCCTAATTTAGCGGATGCTTTAGAAAAACTCTTCTCTTTTATAACCATTAAAAAGGTCTGTAATTTTGCAAAATCTTTTAACATAATAATTCCTATAAGTATATATAATAATGAAATTATAACGATAAATTATAATTAATGCAATGTTTTTGTAATAATTTATAAAATTTAGCTATAATAAATGTAATATAAAATTATAGTGGTAATTATGGAAAAAATATTTAATAAATTAAATGAATCACAAACAGCAGCTGTAAAACAGAGTGAAGGTCCTGTTCTTATTTTAGCAGGAGCGGGTAGTGGTAAAACTACAACAATTATCTCGCGTTTAGCATACCTTATCGAAGTTCTGGGTATTCCTGCTTCAAACACTTTAACTCTAACCTTTACAAACAAAGCGGCAAAAGAGATGAAAGAACGCTCTTTAGCAATGATAGAAAATGTTGCATACCCACCACTTCTTTGTACTTTTCATAAGTTTGGACTACTCTTTTTAAAGTTTAATATCCATCTACTCCAACGCCAAAACAACTTTGTTGTAATAGATACAGATGACAAAAAGAAAATCATAAAAAAGATAAATGCAGAACTTCCAACACCACTTATAGCGAGTGAGATATCACGTTATAAAAACTCTCTTCTTTCGCCAGATGATGCATATAAACAAGCAGAGCTTTTTAACTATAAACAGATTGCTGAAGTTTATGGGGCATATGAGAAGCATTTAGTTGAGAACAACCTTGTAGACTTTGATGACTTAATAGCATTAACATATAAGCTACTCAATGAAAATCCAGAACTTGCCTCTGCTACATCTAAAAAGTACCAGTACATAATGGTTGATGAGTATCAAGATACAAATGAGTTGCAGTTAAAACTTATTCAGAAGCTTTGTAGTGAGCATAATAATATCTGTGTCGTTGGAGATGATGATCAGAGTATTTATGGATGGCGAGGGGCACATATTCGTAATATTATAGAGTTTGATCAAGATTTTAAAGATACAAAGGTTTTTAAACTTGAAGAGAACTATCGTTCACGTACTCCTATTCTTAAAGTTGCGAATGCACTTATTGAGCATAATCGCTCGCGTTTAGGGAAGAAACTTATAGCAACTCGTGGTGATGGTGATGATGTGACAGTTCTCAACTCTATGGATGAAAATGAAGAAGCACGTAAGATTGCCATCAACATTCAAAAACTGCTAGACCGTGGGGTAGCAGCTAAAGAGATAGCAGTCCTATACCGAGTAAATGTTCTTTCACGCTCTATTGAAGAGGGACTCAATCGTTCAGGCATAGGCTATAAGCTTGTAGGTGGACAGCGTTTCTTTGACCGTGCGGAAGTTAAAGACCTTATATCTTACCTTCGTGTAGTGACAAACCCTCATGATGATTTTTCAATCAAACGTATAGTAAACAAACCTAAACGCGGATTAGGAAAAGCAAGTGTAGATAAGATAGAACTAGCAGCACATGCAAATGAAACTTCCATATATGAGTACATTAAAAATTCAGATATTGAAGTATTAGTAGCACTTGTAAAAAAGAAAAATGCTACTACACTTAAAAACTTTGTGAGTAACCTTGATGAAGTAGCTCGTGTGGCAAAAGAGTCTACTTATGAGTTTATAGATGTTTTAGAAGATACTTTTCATCTTAAGCATATCTATAAAGGTATGCAAGATGAAGAAGACAGAGTCCGTAATATGGATGAGTTTTATGGTCTTTTCCGTGATTTCATTAAAAAGTCTCCCGATGTATCTATAGATGAGTTTTTAAATGAGTTAACACTGCAAAGTGAGCAAGACCAAGTTGAGGGAGAATCTATCTATATGATGAGTATCCATGCCTCAAAAGGTTTAGAGTTTGAACATGTATTTATTATCGGTATGGAAGAGGGCTTTTTACCTCTTGTAGGCGATGGTAGTGACTTAGAAGAGGAGCGGCGTTTAGGTTATGTCTCCATGACTAGAGCAAAAGACTCGCTTACTCTCTCTCATGCAGGAAGTAGATTTTATAAAGGTCGAAGAAGTGATCTTGGTAAAAGTCGCTTTTTTAATGAAGCAGGACTTTGCGAAGGTTCTCTTATAGTTACTAAAAATACAGCATTTAAAAAAGGAGACCTAGTCCGACATAAGATTTTTGGAACAGGTCGTATTAATGGTGTTAGCCGTGCAGGAAAAGAGTTTAAACTTCATATCAACTTTGCAGGAACACAGCGCGATATTTTAGCCTCTTTTGTGGAAAAACTTTAAGGACTTAATGTGGGACTTAATCGTCTATTTGTAGCTTATAAACCAAGTGGCATTGGTTCAAATAAATTTCTCTATTCGCTTAAACGAAAGTACAATGATAAAAAAGCTGGTTTTTCAGGAACACTCGACCCTTTTGCAAAAGGAGTGCTACTTGTAGGTTTTGGTTCATACACAAAACTCTTTCGTTTTTTAAATAAAACACCAAAAGTTTACAGAGCCACTCTATGGCTAGGTGCAAAGAGTGATTCACTTGATAGTGAAATGATAGAAAATGTCGATATATTAGATACTATAAGTGAAGTAGAAGTATTAAATGTTGTGAAGTCTTTAGAAGGAGAACTCGAGTATGAACCTCCAATCTTTTCGGCTAAACGCATAAACGGTAAACGGGCATATGATTTAGCGAGAGCAGGAGTGGCGTTTGAGTTAAATAAAATCAACTCTACTATATATGAAACAAAACTCATCCATTATTGTCATCCTTTTGTGACTTTTGAAGCAAGGGTGAGTGAGGGTACATACATTCGTTCTCTCGGGTCTATGATAGCCAATAGACTTGGTATTGAAAATGGAAGCTTAAGTGCCTTAGAGAGACTTAATGAAGGACAGTTTTTTTATGAGAATGAAAAAGCATTAGATATCAAGAAGTCACTCAATATTGAGCTCAATGAATATCTCGGTGATAAAGAAAATGTAACTTATGGAAGAGTTCTTGCTTTAGATAATCTAAAGACTCAGGATGAGGGAACTTACTGGCTTGATAATGGTGAAAATATTTCCATTATCACTGTGAAAAATGGCGAAGTAAAATATGAATTAGGGAGAATATGGTGTTAGTATTAGCAAGAAAACTTGATGAATCAATAGTAATCGGTGATAATATAATAGTAAAAATCGTGTCTGTAGAAAATGGTGTGGTTAAGCTTGGTATCGATGCTCCACAAGAAATCTCTATTATGCGAAGTGAACTACTAGAACAGGTGAAAGAGCAAAATATAAGTGCTGCTGGAAAAACTGATGTAGAAGAGTTAGCAGAGTTAAGTAAAATACTAGGCAAAAAATAGTTTTATGAAGCAGTATAAAGCCTTTGCAAAAGTCAATATTTTTTTAAAAATTACAGGTAAACGCGGGGATTATCATGAGATAATTTCTCGTTTTATGAAAGTTAGAGACCTTTATGATACTTTAGAATTTGTTCCAAAAGAAGAGACAGATGCAAAAGTAAATGAGTTTAAAATACTAGGTGATTTTTCTTGTCAAACAGAACAAAACACCATATATAAAGCTTATTTCGCTCTAAAAGCTGTGACAAATTCAGAAAAACTTGAACAGCTAATGCATAAGTATGCTATAAAGGTCACAAAAAATATTCCTACATTTGCCGGTCTTGGTGGTGGGAGTAGTGACGCTGCTACCTACCTTAAAATGTGCAACACTGTTTTAGATTTAGGACTTAGCAACCACGAACTTGCTCAAATTGGCTTAAAAGTTGGTGCAGATGTGCCATTTTTTGTGTATGGATATGATAGTGCAAATGTAAGCGGAATAGGAGAAATAGTAGAAGAGTTTAAAGAAGAACTACTGGACATCGAGACTTACACCCCTAAGATAGAGATAAGTACACCTCGTGTGTACAAAACTTATAGTGAAGATTTTTATGCTCCTATAGATGGTTTTAAAACACAAGAATTAAAGCAAACTATTTCTTTGGACATATTAAAAAGTATGAGTGCAGACGAAGCAAACGACTTGTTTAAACCAGCTCTTCAAGAGTATAAAGAGTTAAAAAATCATTTTAAAGCAGGTTACTTCTTCAGTGGAAGCGGTAGTAGCTTTTTTAAAGTTCTAGAAAATTAAATGCAAGTCAGCTGGAAGAAGATAAGAAGTTTTATTAATTAAGAAGAAGAATATATTGAGCTAGAGAATAATACTAAAATATTTTTATTTAATAAAGTTACACTAGGGTATTTGTGCTATCAATTCCTAACATCAGTTAGAGAAGACACTGGGAAGTAACCATGAGTGAAATAGTTTATATTTTTGTCGATGAATCAGGTGATATGGACTTCTCTATAAAAGGCTCTAAACACTATATGTTTCATTTTTTAGTTAAGAAGAGACCATTTAACCTTCATGCAAAAATTTCTAACTATCGATACTAACTTTTAGAAAGAGGACTAGACCCATCAAATACTCAAAGGTTTGACATAGAATATTTTCATGCACATAAGGACAATAAATATATAAAAAATGAATTATTTACAATAATTTCAACTTTTGAAAAAGAGAAAGTAAAAGTATATTCATATATTTTGGAAAAATCTAAAGTGCATCCTGAAAAAAGAAAAGAGAGAGATGCTTTTTACATCGATAATTTAACCTATTCAATTGGAAAGTTACTTGATAAACTAAAGATAGATAAAAATTTTGTTATCATTACAGATAATTTACCAATATCGAAAAATAAACAAAAGCAGATAAAGGGCACCTCTAAAAGCATTACGAACAGGTATAAAGCTTTATATGCAACAAAAAGATTTAAATCTTAAATATGACATCTTTCATCATAGTAGTGCTTCAAGTGTGAATCTTCAGATTATTGATTATATTGGTTGGGCAGTACATAGAAAATATGAGATGAATGATAATAATTACTATGATAGAATTAAAGAGTACATAATAGATGAAGATATCGTTACAAAAGATAGGAAAGTAAAACATTATGAGAAATGACCCTGCTACCTATTCTACAAAAGTAGAAAGCCTCCCTTGGAGTCTTATCAGTAGCTTGGAACCTTTAATGAGATTATATCACAATTAAATAAATAATAAAAAGAGTAAATAATGGGCGAAATAATAGCAAAAAATAAAAAAGCATATCACGACTACTTCATTGAAGAGAAGTTTGAAGCTGGTTTAGTGTTGATGGGGAGTGAAGTTAAAGGCTTACGAGCACATAGAGTGAACTTAAAAGATAGTTTTATTAAGTTTGTAAAAGGTGAACCTATTCTTTTTAATGCACATATAGGAAGACTAGAGACTACAAATTATTACTTTGGTCATGAAGAGAGAGGCAGTCGTAAGTTATTGCTACATAAAAAGCAGATTGAGAAGATGCTAAAAGCGGTCAACCGTGATGGATATACAATAGTTCCCATTCAGCTCTACTTTAACGACAGAAACTTAGCAAAGATTCAAATAGGTATAGCAAAAGGAAAACAACTCCACGATAAACGCCAAGATTTAAAAGAAAAAGATCAAAAAAGGGATGTTGCACGGGCTATGAAGGAGTACTAGTGAAGTTTATAACTCTTTTTCTCTCTATCGTTTCAGTTTGTCTTAGTTTAGAAGTAGATGCTGTGAACTGGCAAGTTCCAAATGGACAGACTACACTTTTAGAGTTTAATAGTATAAAAGGCATAGAATATAAGAGTGTAAAACTTGGTAAAAAAAGTTTTACTATTTTTACTAAATCAAATGATAAAAGTAAAATGTATGCTCTTATCCCTTTCTCTTACTACGAAAAAGTAGAAAATAAAAAACTATTAATTGAGTATAAGCAAGACAAGAAACTCAAAGAAGAGAGTTTACTTCTAAAGGTTATAAATGGAAACTATGCAAAAGAAGAGATACATGTAAGTAGTGCTAAGGTAAACCCAAAAAGTAAAGAAGTCAAAGCTCGTATCTCTAAAGAATACAATGAAGCGATGAAAATTTACTCTACGGTTACTCCTAAAAGTTATATATCTAAACCTTTTATACATCCGCTTGACTCGAAAATAACGAGTGCTTTTGGTAAGGCTAGGGTTTACAATGGTTCACTCAAAGGCTATCATAGTGGGACAGATTATCGTGCTGCTATGGGAACACAAATAATCGCTGCAAACGATGCAAAAGTTGCTCTAGTGAAGAAAAGATTTTATTCTGGAGGAACAGTTTTACTTGATCATGGTCAAGGAATATATACATGCTACTTTCATATGAGTGCTTTTAATGTCAAAGAGGGCCAGATAGTAAAGCGAGGTGAACTTTTAGGTCTTTCAGGTCAAAGTGGTCGTGTTACAGGTCCTCATTTGCATTTTTCAGCTAGAATAAACGCAGTACAGGTTGATCCCCTGCAACTTATTTCACTTTTAAACAAAAACTTATTAACAGGAAACTAAAACTATGACACTCTTTCAAATCCTTATGTTAGGGGCTTCAGCCTTTTTTTCATTTAAAATATATGAACATATTCAAACACTTAAAGATCCAGAGGAAAATGAAACGCAGCCAAACAGAACTGCAGATGCTTTTTCTACATTTGATTCGAGTTCTCTTATTGAAAAAGCGGATGATGCAGTAGTTGAGGGGCATTTAGATAAAGCCTTGGCTATTTATAGTGAAGCAAATATTAAAGAACCTAAAAATGGGGAAACACTTTTTAAGATGGCGTTTACACTTGGACTTCAAGAAAGAAACGAAGAGGCACTTGAGTACTATAAAGATGCACTTGAAGTAGATCCTGAGAATCCTTTTTCTCATTTAGAAATGGCATATATATATCTCAAAGAAGATGAACATGCAAGTGCTAGAAACCATTTAAATGCAGCACTAGAATTAGATCCAGACTTAGAAAAAGCAAAAGAAGAACTGGCAAAACTAAACGCTGAGGTATAAAATGAAAATCTCTAAAATTTATGAGTTTTTAAATGAGCTTTCTCCTTTTGAACTTCAAGAAAAATGGGATAATTCAGGTCTTTTAATAGGCTCATTGAACGAAGATATCACACAGATTGCCTTAAGTATAGATGTAGATGAAAAGCTTATAGATTCTTTAGAAAACAACACACTTTTAATCACCCATCACCCTATAATTTTTGGAGGATTAAAGCAGCTGGAATTTTCAAAATATCCAGCTAATTTAATTCAAAAAATGATACAAAAAAATATCAGCAATATTGCCATGCATACAAATTTTGATCAAACTCACCTAAATGAGTATGTGGCTACAGAGATACTTGGATACAAAATTTCAAAAAAAGATGGATTTGTAGCTTACTTAGATGTTGATGAAGACTTTGATGTTTTTGCACATAAAGTTTCTAGTGCATTTGGACTTAAATGTATAAGAACAGTAAAATGCTCACAAAGGGTTTTACGAGTCGCATTTACCACAGGTTCAGGATGCTCTTTGATGCGAAGTTTAGATGCCGATTGCTTTCTTACTGGTGATGTAAAATATCACGATGCGATGGAAGCAAAAAGTATCAATTTATCACTAATTGACATAGGACATTACGAAAGTGAACACTTTTTTGCTCAAATTTTAGAGAAAAATTTGAAAAATTTAGGTTTAAAAGTTATAATTGCATCATCAGAAAACCCATTTACATATATACACCCTTAAAGGACCTAAATGAACAACCACCTTCAGCAACTTATTGACCTCTCTATTGTAGATAAAGATATCGATGCATTTGAACCTCAAATCGAAGAAGCAAACTATAATTATGAAGCAGCACTTGCTAAGACTCAAAGTATTGAGTCTGACATCGAAAACTTAAAGAATGAAATCAAAGAAGAAGAAGTTAAAAAGAGTAAAAATGAACTTCACTTAGCTGAGCTTTCACAAAAACTTGAAGAAAATGCTGCAAAAAGTGGTAATGTAAAAACTGAACGTGAAATGAAATCATTACAACTTGAAGAAGAGATTGCTAAAGAACAAGTAACTTTTGCAAATGAAGAGATTGAGCGTTTAGAAAAAATTATTGAAGTAAAAAAAGAACAAACTGAGGTTGCTGAGGCTTCTTTAGTTGAGCTTTCAGCTTCACTTGAGTCAGTAAAAGCAGATGTTGATACAAAACTAGCGACTATTAACAAAGAGCGTCAAGAAGTATTTGTTAAAAAAGAGAAACTTCTTGGTGAAATGAACCAAAAAGGTTTAGCTTTTTACCAAAAGATTCGTAGATGGGCAAAAAATACAACAGTTGTTCCTGTAGAAGAGCAAGCTTGTATGGGTTGTCACATGGTTATCGGCGATAAGGTATATGCTGATGTTATTAAAGCTGAAGACATTACAACTTGTCCTCACTGTGGTCGTATTCTTTACACAAAGCCTAACGAAGAGTAAGCTTGAAACCCTTTACGCTAGTCTATTACACATTGAGTGTGATGCTATATCTTATAGCACTACCTCTCATTGTGTATCTAGCGTTTAAGCAGAAGTACCAAGAGTCAATCCCTGCACGTTTCTTTCTTTTTAATAACCCTAGATTTTCTAAAACTAATGCTATTTGGTTCCATGTATGCTCACTCGGTGAAGCAAGAGCCTTAAAGCCTCTTTTATCCTTGATAGATAACAAAGAGATAGTGATTACAACTATAACTCAAACAGGACAAGCTGAAGCCTCAAAGTATAATGCAGAAGTTCGTTATCTGCCATATGAGATGTTTTTACCATTTTGGGTAAAAAAACAGAAACTTTTAGTAGTTTTAGAAGCCGAATTTTGGTACCTACTTTTTGCAGTGGCATCTAAACGCGGAGCGAAGCTAGTTCTGTTAAATGCAAGAATCTCTGATAAGAGTGTAAAAAAGTATCTTCAGTTTGCATGGTTTTATAAAAAACTATTGTCGTATGTAGACACACTCTATGTTCAAAGTGAAGTAGACAAAAATCGTTTTATCGCTTTAGGTGCTAGAAATATTAAGGTCATTGGAAACATTAAACTTGCAGGTGAGATAAAGCATACTACAGAGTATGAGAAACCTGATTGTTTAACAATAGTTGCTGGAAGTACCCATGATAGTGAGGAAAAATCTATACTCGCTGCGTTTATAGAGTTACGACGAGTAGAAAAGGCAAAACTCATTGTAGTTCCTCGCCATCCTGAACGTTTTAATGAGGTTTATGAACTACTTCATGAGGGTGCAAAAGATAATGGACTCACTCTCGGTCGTTTTTCTGAGTCTAAAAGTTTAGATAAAGATATAGTGCTTGTAGATATGATGGGTGAGTTAAATAATATCTACCACATAAGCGATATAGCAGTCTTAGGTGGTGCATTCAATGAAGGTGTTGGTGGGCATAATCCACTAGAACCTGCACACTTTGGCTGTAAGATAATTACAGGAAAGCACTTTTTTCATCAAAAAGAGCTTTTTAAGTATGTACATCATGTACAGTATGTAGAAAGAGATGAGATTTTTGATGCTTTTAAAAAAGCAGAAGAACTACCATCTTCTTTAGTTGAGGAAACTATTGATTTAAAACCAATAGTAAATAAAATACTCGAACAATAAATAAACAAAGGAAAACATTTATGGCGACAGAAAAAGCATATAAAATTCTTGCATTGCAAGAGGGCATTTCTAACAATAACGCAAAGTCTATGATAGACCGTGGGCTAGTGTATGTTGGAAACAAAAAAGTAGTAATAGCTCGTGGAGAGTTAAACGCAGATACAAAGTTTAGAACGATTAAAGTAGAGCGTCCTAAGATTATCTTTGAAAATGATGACATAATTGTTGTAGATAAACCAACATATGTAAACTCAGATGAGATTGAACGTCAGTTCAAACCGGCAGTTTTACTGCATAGGCTTGACCGTGAAACATCAGGTGTATTGATGCTTGTTAAAAACGAAGAGTTCCGGGAGAAAGCTATCAAAGAGTTTCGTCAAGATAAGGTATATAAAGAGTATATTGCTTGGGTTGAGGGTATCATGAGTGAGCCTATCGAAGTTGATAAAGCTATTTCTACACAAAAGAAAAATAACAAAGCATTCTCAAATGTCTCTCCAAAAGGGAAACCTGCAAGAAGTGAGTTTTTCCCTGACTTAGTAAGTGCAAATAAAACAAAAATAAAGTGTATCATTCATCATGGACGTACACACCAAATTCGTGTGCACCTACGTTATATTGACCATTCAATTGTTGGTGATGAGCAGTATGGTGGACGTCGAGCTAAACGAGTGATGCTTCATGCTCACAAAGTAAGACTTTTAGGAATGGAGTTTAATGCTCCTGAACCAAAAGAGTTTGTACACTTTCAATAGTGTGTCAGCAAGCCTTTGCTAAAATGCAAAAAAATATACATTAAAATAAATATTAAAAATAAGAGAGAAATATATGTTTGATACTTTAACAGACTCGTTTACAAATGCCATAAAAAAGATTCGTTTTCGTGATGATGATAAAGCCTTAAGTAAAGCACTAGCGGAACTAAAGAAAAATCTTTTAAAAGCAGATGTAAATCATAAAGTAGTAAAAGAACTCTTAGAAAAAGTACAGTTACGTACAAAAGAAAAAGGTATAGGAAAAGATCAATTTTTAGAAGCTATGAGAATCTCTTTAACTGAGCTTCTAGAAGTTGGAGGGAATAAAGGTTTTGTATTTGCTCCAAACCCTCCAACAACTATCCTTATGACAGGTCTTCAAGGTAGTGGTAAAACGACTACTACGGGGAAACTTGCAACTTATTTAAAGAATAAACAGAAGAAAGTTCTCATCGTTGCAGCCGATTTACAACGCCTTGCTGCAGTAGAGCAACTCCGTCAAATTACTTCACAGATTGAAGTTGAACTTTATGAAGATGAAGCTACTAAAAATCCTGTAGAAGTTGTAAAAGCAGCTATGAAATATGCAAATTCTAAGATATTTGATGTTGTTCTCATAGATACTGCTGGGCGTTTAGCTATTGATGATGCACTTATGAGCGAGTTAGAAGATGTGAAAAAAGTTGCAAATCCTGATGAAGTGTTTTATGTAGCTGATTCACTAACGGGTCAAGATGCTATAAGAACAGCGACTACATTTAAAGAAAAAATCGGTATAGATGGTGTAATTCTTTCTAAATATGATGGAGATTCAAAAGGTGGTGTAGCACTTGGACTTTCATCTCAAGTACAAGTTCCACTGCGTTTTATCGGTAATGGTGAGAAGATGGAAGACTTAGAAATCTTTTTACCTGAGCGAATAGTAAACCGCCTTATGGGTTTTGGTGATGTTGAAGGATTAGCTGAAAAAACTGCTGATATTATCGATGAGAAACAAGCAAAACGTCTGAGTAAAAAGATTCAAAAAGGGAAGTTTAATTTTAATGACTTCTTAGAGCAGATGGAGTCTATGAAAAAGATGGGTAGTATGAGCTCTATCATGGGCATGATTCCAGGTATGAGTGGAATGAGTAAAGCTATTAAAGACTTTGACTTTGAAAATTCAGGTGAACTAAAAAATATCAAAGCAATGGTCTCTTCTATGACAAAAAAAGAACGTGAAGAACCAGACTTACTCAATAACTCTCGTAAACAAAGAATAGCGATAGGATGTGGACTTACAATAGTTGAAATAAACAGAATGATTAAACAGTTTAAAAATGCAGGAAAAATGGCAAAAAAATTCTCTGGTAAAAATGGAATGAAACAACTCCAATCTATGATGGGTGGAGCAGGTGGACCTGCTGGAATGCAAGGACTACCTAGATAATATATAATGCTGAGCAAAGCTCATCATCATACAGGGAGACAAATCTCCCTCATACCCGCTAAAGCTATAAAAAGTAAACTTTTTAAGAGTGTATCCCTTACATTCTTTAGTATTATTGCTTTTTAGCTTTTTCTTCGCTATAATTCCACCATCGTAATAACTTCTGAAATAATCCCTCTGTGATTAGAAGGTATTCTCTTTTGAGAATATAAGACGCCAAATGGCGGTAAGAGGCACAATAAACTACTTGTAATTATTTACAAACTACATTTATTCTGCAAAAAATACCCCGAAAATATTTATAACTTAAAGGAAATACATGACAGTAATTAGACTTACTCGTATGGGAAGAAAAAAGAGACCATTTTATCGTTTAGCGGTAACAGATAGCCGTAAACGTAGAGATGGTGGTTGGATCGAACTTATCGGTCACTACAATCCAATGAACGAAGAGAAGACTCTTGTAGTAGATAATGAAAGATTAGATTACTGGTTAAGCGTTGGTGCTAAAATGAGTGGTCGTGTTAAAAAGATTACAGGTCGTTAATCATGATTGCTGATTTTGTTGCTGAGTTTGCAAAACTAATCGCGTCTAATCCAGACGATGTACGAGTTGAAGTAGAAGAAAGCGATAAATTGACGCAAATCGTACTCTATGCTAATCAAGCCGATATCGGTAAATTGATTGGTAAAAGTGGTAAGATGATTGGTGCTATTAAAACTGTTATCTCTGGCTGTAAAGCTAAAGATGGCATGAGTTATAGAATTAATGTCGAAGCACTTTAAGGAACAATTACTTCATATCGCAACTATCGGCAAAACTGTCGGTATAAAAGGTGATATGAAGTTTCATGATAAGTCAGATTTTCCTGAGCAGTTTAAAGTGGGAAGCTCTTTTTTAATTAATAAAAAAGATAAAATAACTTTAACAGATGTGAATTTTGAACGTGGACTTGTAAAGATTAATAATTTGAGTAATCCACAAGATTGTAAAAAGTTTGTCAATGCAAAACTTTATACAACATACGAAGAGACAAGAAAAAATTGTCAGCTTGAAAAAGGTGAGTTTTTTTTCTTTGACTTAGAAGATTGTCAAGTTTATGAAGATGGAAAACTACTTGGAGTAGTTGTCGAGATAGAGAGAATAGCTGTAACAAATTATTTGTTTATAGCTACGAATGAGAGTTTAGTCGAGAGTGGTTTATCAAAGAGCTTTTTAGTTCCTTTTATAGAACCATTTAAAAAAGATGTGGATATTAAGAAAAAGATTATCACTTTAAGTGGTGCTTTTGATATTTTAGAAGCTTCTTAATGACTTTTACTTTTGTTACACTTTTTTCAAATTTAGTAGAGGGTTATTTTAATGACTCCATACTAAAACGTGCTATGGAGAAAAATATATTTGAGGTTAAGTATCTTAACCCTAGAGATTTTTCTCTCAATAAGCACTCTAAAGTTGATGATACAGCAGTTGGTGGTGGTGCCGGAATGGTTATGAATCCTCAACCTCTGTTTGATGCTTTAGATAGTTTGAAAAAAGAAGATGAGAATGTACATATAATTTTTTTAACTCCTGTTGCAAAACCGTTTGTGCAAAATGATGCCAAGCGTTTAAGCAGCAAGTCCCATATAGCTTTTGTGAGTGGAAGATATGAGGGGATTGATGAGAGAGTGATAGAAAAGTATGCGGACGAAGTTTTCTCTATCGGAGATTACATCTTAACCGGAGGAGAATTAGCTTCTTTGGTTATTTGTGACGCGGTAAGTAGAAATATTGAGGGTGTTCTAGGCAATAGTGATTCATTAACTGTAGAAAGTTTTGAGTCACCACTACTAGAAGCACCATCGTTCTCAAAACCAAAACTCTATGAGGGTTTAAGTGTTCCATCAGAATATTTAAAGGGAAATCATAGTAAAATTCGCTCATTAAAACTAGCATTATC
>JALSMC010000031.1 GCA_026987995.1 Sulfurimonas sp.
AGATGACATCAAAGAGTTCCATAAAACTTACTACCAACCAAACAATGCTATTTTAATAGTAACGGGTGATGTTGAACCTAAAGAGGTCTTCAAACGTGCTAAAAAAGCTTTTGGTGAGATCAAAAACCATGGTGAGATTCCTAAGGTTAAGTTTATAGAGCCTGAACAAGATGGGGCTAAAAGAGTTATGCTTAAAAAGACAAGTGAAGTTGAGATGATCGCTATCACTTTTCATATACCTGACTTTAAAGACAAGGACCAAGTGACACTAAGCGTTATGAGTGAGATACTCTTCTCAGGTAAAAGCTCGCGTTTGTACAAAGAACTTGTAGATAAAAAACGCATGGTGAATAGTGTCTATGCATACAACATGGAGAACATCGATCCGGGACTTTTTATATTTATGGCAACTTGTAACCCTGGTGTTAAAGCTGAAGATGTAGAAAAAGAGCTTATAACACAGATAAAACTCATGAAAGATACTAAGGTAACGAAAAAAGAGTTAGATAAGGTTAAAGTAAATACTAAGTCAGACTTCATCTACTCACTAGAGAGTTCAACAAGTGTTGCTAACCTTTATGGTTCTTATCTTGTTCGTGGCGATATAAGCCCACTTATGACATATGAAGAGGATGTAAACAAGGTTACTGCGAAAAGAATCCAAGATGCGGCAACTAAGTATTTTAACTTTGATAAGTCAACTACTGTTATCCTTAAAAAAGGCGAGTAGTACTGAAGGCTAAAGAATACAGACTTTATTTCGACCTTCATCCTTAGCCTTATATAAGGCTTTGTCTGCTCGTTGAAATATTGCATTAAAATGCATATCTTCTGCCTTATTGAGAGAAACACCAATACTTGTTGTGATATTCACACTTTCATCACCAGTTACATAGATTATTTGTCTTTGCACCTCTTGACAAATCTGTTGTGCAACTAGTATTGCATCTTTTTTATTTGTATCTTGTAAAATAATTGCAAACTCTTCTCCTCCAATACGAGCAAAAACATCTTCTTTTTTCAAGATTAGTTTTATGATATATGTAAAAGAGATAAGAACTTCATTACCGATTAAGTGACCATATTTATCATTAATTTTTTTAAAATGGTCTAAGTCTAACAAAAGAATTGAAAATAGTTTTGTATTTTCTTTGGAGTCTATAAAAAGATTGTTTAGAGTTTCTTCAAATACTCTTTTATTCATAATACCAGTAAGAAAGTCTGTTGAAGAGATAATTTCAAGTTCTTGATTTCTATTGTAAAGTATGTTTTGATACTCTCTTATTTTCCTTGTATATATAAGGGATAGCAGACTTCCAATAACCAAACCTAAGGTAGCTGAATTAATTGCCAGGTCTGAGAGTCCTAAATCAAAAAAGTAATTTTCTAATAAAATAACAACTATAGATGCTATGGTATATCTTACTCCACACCAACTATCGGCTAAGATGTAAGCAGTATAAACCAAAAGATAAAACCAGATAATTCTAAACTCATCTTGAACAACAAAGTACAGAGCTGAAGAAAAGGTAACAAAAGATGAAAGTAATAAAATTTGTGTTGCAATATTGATGTTCTTCTTTGAAAGCCTTAAATACCCTATGCTAAATATAGCAAAACATGCATAGATATAATTTACACTTGTGTGTGTATCTCCAAGTTCATTAATTCCTAAGTCACTAAGAGTAGCAAATATCAAACTCGATATGCTAATAACAAGAGCAATCAAGTTAAAAACTTTGAACTTGAACTGCGTAAAATCATCATTTTCTTGAAATGCAAATCCACTCTGCAAAAAATTGTTAAACATTGTCAACCTTCTATTATATGCATAAATCTTATACAAGAGTAGCTTAAAAAGTATTTAATATACTGATAAAGCTAGTAACTTTCTTTGATAAATAACATTATAAAATTCACAAGAACTATTACTCATTTATATAGGCAAAATTCTCCTATTTATTATCAATACAATTTTTTTAGATATAATAACAACTATAATTATAAAATATAAAAGGTCATAATAATATGGATTTAGTTACAGGTTCTTCAACCGCACTTATTACACCATTTAAAAATGGAAAGCTTGATGAGCAGAGTTTTGCAGCTCTTATAAAACGTCAAATCAACAACGGCATAAATGCTGTTTGCCCTGTTGGAACAACGGGAGAGAGTGCTACTCTTACTCACGATGAGCATAAACGCTGTATAGAGATAGCAGTAAAAGTTTGTAAAGGTACTGCTACTAAAGTTCTAGCAGGTGCTGGTTCAAACGCCACTCACGAAGCTATTGAGATAGCCAAACATGCACAAAGTGCTGGTGTTGATGCTATATTTTCAGTTTCGCCTTACTATAACAAACCTTCTCAAGAGGGTTTGTACCAACACTATAAAGCGATAGCTGAATCTGTAAGTGAACTTCCTTTTATGCTTTACAATGTACCAGGACGTACAGGTGTTGACATAAGTGCTGACACAACTATAAGACTCTTTGATGACGTAGCAAATATCTACGGTATAAAAGAAGCGACTGGAAGTTTAGAGAGAACTGTTGAGCTTTTATCTCGTAGACCTGAGCTTAAAGTATTTTCAGGTGATGATGCTATTGATTACCCAATACTTGCAAATGGTGGTGCAGGTATCACTTCAGTAACTGCTAACCTTATGCCTGACCTAAAGTCTGAACTAGTGCGTTTAGCATTAGAGGGTGACTTTGCAGGTGCTAAAGCTATAAATGATATGCTTTATCCACTTAACTCAGTTATGTTTTGTGAAGCAAATCCTATCCCTATAAAAGCGGCTATGTACATCGCTGGACTTACAGAGACTTTAGAGTATAGACTTCCTCTAGTAGCTCCAAGTGTAGAAAATATGAAAAAAATAGAAAAAGTAATGCAAAATTACGACATAAAAGGACTCTAGTAGATGCAAGATTTTAAAGGTAAAGTTTTATTTATAAGTGGTGGTACTCGTGGTATCGGGAAAGCAATGGTTTATGAGTTTGCTTCAAAAGGGTGTGATGTTGCGTTTACATATGCTTCAAATGATGAGATAGCAAAAGAGATTATCGCTGATGTAGAGTCTAAGTATGGTGTTAAATCTCGTGCTTATAAGCTTAATATCTTAGAGCCATTAACTTACAAAGATGTATATAAAGAGTTTGATGAAGACTTCGATAGACTTGACTACTTTATCTCAAACGCCATCATTTCAGGTCGTGCAGTTGTTGGTGGTTTTGCTCCATTTATGCGTCTTAAACCTAAAGGTCTTGGTAACATCTACACTGCAACGGTTGAAGCTTTTGTAGTAGGTGCGCAAGAAGCAGCAAAACGTATGGAGCTTACGGGTGGTGGAAGTATCATCTCTATGAGTTCAACAGGTAACCTAGTGTACACTCCAAACTACTCAGGTCACGCTACTAATAAAGCAGCCGTTGAGACTATGGTCAAGTATGCAGCAGCAGAACTTGGTGAAAAAGGTATACGTGTAAACGCAGTAAGCGGTGGTCCAATAGACACTGATGCACTTAAAGCTTTTCCAAATTATGAAGAGGTAAAAGCAGAAGTTGTAAAACGCTCTCCACTTTCTCGTATGGGTGATGCGACTGACTTAACAGGAGCTTGTTCATTTCTTTGTTCAGATGCAGCTTCATGGCTCACAGGTCAAGTTATTGTGATAGATGGTGCTACTTCTTTTCAGTAAGAAGATAGCTTTTAAATAATTTAAAAACAAGGAAAATATTATGAAAAGAAGAGAAGCGATTAAACTTACTGCATTAGCTACACTTGGTGTTGCTGTTAGTGCTCAGGCATGTCCTAGTAAAGGTTCATGTCAGACAGACTCTACAAAAAACCGTAATCTTATGACACCAAAAGATCCAAAAAAACTTACAAAAGGTGAACTTAAACACACACCACAGATAACACTTGGTGACAAAGATGCAAATGGTTACACTCTTGTAGAGATAACAGTAGGACAAGGTGGCATCATCCACCCAAGTACACAGGCTCACTGGATAGACTTTATCACTCTATATGTAGATAAAAAGCTTGTAGGAACAACTGAGCTTGAAGCTGAAATCTCTCGCGGTGCAGCTGCGTTTAGAGTAAAACTTGATGGTGCAAAGTATGTAACAGCAAATGCTGGATGTAACCTTCACGGTATCTGGGCTAGTACGGTCACACTTTAAAAGTTACTCTAGCCTATAACTTAAGTCACTTCTTATTCTTCCTCTGTTACACTAGTGGAAAATAAGAAAAAGGCTTTTTCTATGTACAATAACTTCTCAATTAAACTTAAAATTTTTCTCCCTCTTACTTTACTCTTTATTATTAACTTTACTTTACTTATTTTCACATCCAATGCTATTATGTGGATAATAACATTTGAATTTCTTGCACTACTAATGCTCTTTTTTATAATAGATAAATATATTATAAAAAAACTACAAAACTTATCAAATGGCTTAGAAAATGGGGATTTAATCGATATAAATGGCAATGATGAAATAGCA
>JALSMC010000032.1 GCA_026987995.1 Sulfurimonas sp.
TATAGAAGAGTTGATGTATGCTTCTTCTTTAAATGCAGACTATATCGTAGTAGAAAAAGAGTTAGCAAAAACTGCTCAAAACATAGCAGAGTCTTATCTTTTTGATGCAAAAATTTTAGTGAGTGTGGAAGATGAAGGAAGTATAGAAGAGTTTGCACTTCTTAGTGTTGATGGTCTTATCTTTTCAAACGCCATCATCAAAATAAACTCTTAAACTATCTCGCGTTTAAGATGGGATTTGAGTGAGGTTAAGACCTCGTAGCTTATAGTTCCTGCGTACTTTGCGACAACTCTTGCATCGTTAAAGATGAGCAGCTCATCTTTATCACTTACAAATGAGCTATTATCCATAGAAATTCTACCCGCTATTTTTATCTTTTGTGGTGTTTGGTAGTTTGTACCGCAGCTACGTAAAAAACCATCAGCATAACCAAAATCATAATTACTTACAGTAACTCTTTCTTGGCTTGTAAATGCAGCTCCATAACCAACAGACTCTCCACTTTTTACTAAACGCGATGAGTTTTTCTGTGCATAGAGCGATAAAACAGGCTTAAGTTTTTCTGCATTTGAAGAAAATGGAAGTTCTAAGCAGCCATAAGCTGCGATGCCAACACGAACCATGTCTTCATCATAACTCTCTTGTCGAAAAAGAGCAGCTGAGTTACATGAATGAAAACGAACTTTTTTATTATTTACCAAAGCTTGTTTCAGTTGTGTAATACTCTCTTTTTGTAGCTCATATTTCCCATCAAGTTCATCAGCACAAGCATGATGTGTAAAAACTAACTCTAGCAGAAGTCCTTGTTTTTTTATGGCGATTATAGCCTCTTGTACTTCTTCTACACTTACACCATTTCGTGACATACCAGTATCTACTTTTAACTCCACCAAACTAGCACTTGGAAACTCTTTTATCTGCTCAAGAGCATTAATCGTATAACGAATTTTTTTACTCGGATTCTTTGGAATATCTGCTAAAACAAGTACATACTCAAAAAACTCTTCTATCTCTTGTGCCTCTATGTTTGAACGGACAACTGCTCTTTTTATGCCATACTCAGATGCAAGTTTAGCCATCTCACAAAGACCATGTCCATAAGCATTATCTTTTAAAACAAGGGCTATTTTTTCTATACTCTGCGTTTGAGCTTTAATAATATCTAGATTATGAAAAAAGTTAGCTTTACTAAGAGTTATTCTAGCCATCTATTTCTATCTTTTTTGTTGTATTGTTTTCTTGACTCAGCATTGCACTACCACTCATAATGAGGTAAGTTGCCATGGCAAATCCAAGTGCTATTAAAACTGTTCTTTTTATCTTCTCTTGTGTACTCATGATGAAATTCTATCACAAATTTTGCTAACACATGAGGACTTAACACTTTTGTAACACTACTTTATTATTATGTTACAAATAAAACTTTAATAGGTAATAACATGAATAAAACTCTTACTCTTTCACTATTAGTATTTACAAGTCTCTACTCAAGCGATGTAAACATCTCAACTATCAATGTCGAATCAACACTTATAACTGATGTAGCACAAAATGCGAACACTTCAGCAGATGTTGCACAAGCACTGAGTGACTCGGTACCTAGTATAGATATGTCACGCCGTAGTGGTATTGCAAATGACATCTTCATCCGTGGTCAAAAACGTGATAACATCACAATAGAAGTAGATGGTACAAAAGTATATGGAGCTTGTCCAAATAGAATGGATCCTCCAGTTTCACATATTGTTGCTAATCAAATTCAAGCCATTGAAATTATAGAGGGGCCTTATGATATTGAAAGTTTTGGAACACTCAGTGGTGGTCTTAAAATCAAAACAAAACAGCCCTCTAAAGAGGCAAAAGGTTCTATAAATATTGGAGTTGGCTCTTTTAATTATAAAAAATTTGGAGCAAGTGCTAGTGGTGGAAATGATTTTATTCGTCTCTCTGCAACAGTATCAACAGAATCAAGTGACCAGTACAAAGATGGAGACGGCAACACAATAGCCGACCAAATAGACAACTATGTAGCTACAACTACTCTAGCAGGAACAACAAAAGATCCAAGGTTACAGCCAGAGTATCGAGATATGCCTGCTTATAAAAAAGATAGTGCTATGGTAAAAGCATTTATAACAACAGCAAAAAATCAAGAACTTCGTTTAAGTGTAACGGCAAACAGAAGTGACAATGTTATTTATGGAAACTCTAAAATGGATGCACTCTATGATGACTCAAATATTTATAGTGTTGCATATAATATTGACTCAATTAGTGATATATATAAAAATATCAATCTTCAGTACTACCACTCAGATGTAGATCATCCAATGGGTACGGATTACAGAATGTCTTCTATAAACCCAGGTGGTGCAGTCATGACAAACTGGTTAACAACAGATATGGATGGAGTAAAACTTAAAAATAGTTTTGAACTCTCTGGATATAAACTTTTAGTAGGTTTAGATGCTAGTACAAGAGTATGGGATGGTTTTTATATGAAAAATGGTTCTACTGCCCTCATCGCTAATAGAAAAAGTATAGATAATACCGTAACGCAAAATATGGCAATCTTTACAAAATTAGAAAAAAGTTATGGAAGCTTTAATGTAAGTGTTGGTGCAAGATATGATGACACTTCTATTACAAATGATAGTTACCAAAACAACGATTACTCATCTCTTGGTATCAACTTTTTAACTATATATAGCCTAAATAAAGACAATAAAATCTTTTTTGGTGCAGGTCAGGCATCACGTGTTCCTGATGCAAGAGAACTATATTTTCTAGGTTCTATGAATAATCTTGTAGGAACACCTGACTTAAAAAACACAACAAACAGAGAAATTGACTTAGGATATCAAACAGATAACGATAATTTTACTTTCAAGATTAAAGCTTTTTACTCAATGTTAAAAGATTATATCTATTATTCTAAAGCAAACACTACTGTTATTATGGGTAATACTGTTGCTCAAAATGCTTTTGAAAATATTGATGCGACTATCTATGGAGCGGAACTTTCTGCATCAATTTACCTCAGTGATGACATAACACTCGATATGGGAGCTTCTTATAAAAAAGGAGAAAAAGATAAAGCATTAGCAGGACAAACGGATACAAACTTAGCAGATATCGCTCCACTACGTGCTAATATTGCTCTTAACTATGAGTATGCTAACAACTCCATAGCTACAATGGACTTACGTGCAAGTGACAAATGGAGTGAGTATGATGCAGACAACGGAGAACAAGAATTAGCTGCTTGGAGTATTTTAAACCTCAAAGTAAAACATGCAATAAATAAAAAGTTCGATTTTACACTTGGTGCTAACAATATATTTGATGAGACATATGCTCAAAGCAATACATATGCTGATTTAGTACTTCTTAGTGGTGGTGGTGACGTAATGCTCATGAATGAACCAGGACGTTATATTTATACAAACCTTGATTTTAAGTTCTAAACCTTTTAGCACCATTTATAGGTGCTAACACTTCCCTAACACTTCTTTGATATACTTGTAAATCATAAACAAGGATAATAATAATAATAATAATGAAAATAAAAACTTACACAGTAGCTTCACTTCTTACACTAGCAACTCTAATCTCAGGATGTGGCTCTTCATCAGACACTAACACATTATCAACAGTAACCACAGGACAACTTGTTGACAACTACATTGAAAATGCAGATTATGTTTGCAAGGATGGTACTACAGGAATAACAGATATTAATGGTACATTTACTTGTCCATCACTTCCTGTAGAATTTAAAATATCTGGTTTAAAACTTGGTACAATTACTCAATTAAATACTGATAAGCAAGTTTTTCCTCAAGATTTAATAGGTGTAAATAGAACTGATTTAAACAACACAGATGTCATAGCGATGGCTAGATTTTTACAGTCGTGTGACGATGACAACAATACAAAAAACGGTATTTACATCAAAGATGAGATAAAATTGAAACTAGAAGTTGAAACAGATTTTAACTCTGATGATATTAATGCTTATGCTACAGATGCCAATTTCACTTTAATAGATGAAAACACCACAACAGAACACCTTGCAGAGACTATTCAACTAGTAGAAAATATTGAAAATATTGTGAATTTACCAGTAGATATTAAAAATATACTCTTAACACCAGCGAGTCAATTAACACAAGAAGTAAAAAACACATTAGCATATATGGGTAACGAAGAACGACTTGCATACGATGTTTATAGCTACCTCTATAATGTGCATTTACTTAATGGTCAAGGAATTCAACAACTTACAAATATCGCTACAAAGTCTGAAACTATCCATATTCAAACAGTACAACTTTTAGTACAAAAATATATTAATTCAATTGATGATTTTGCAAATGTAACACTAGATATTGCTATCTTAAATCAAACTAGTGGATAACTTCAAAAGGGTATTTTTATCAGTTTCATTAATATTTTGAAGTAATTCGGTTACAAAGTCAGTGAACTTTTTAGCTGTGCTA
>JALSMC010000033.1 GCA_026987995.1 Sulfurimonas sp.
TCTAACAAAAATAAAATAGCACTAGCAATCTCTTCATCATCAACACTTATAATTTTGTCTACATTTTCAAGAGCAAAACCAAGTGTCACTTCTGAAGTATCACGAACAGCTATACCATCAGCAATAGTTCTAACACTTACACTATCAATAGCTGACTTCTTTTCAAATGACTCTTTAAACGCAGGTGCACCACTTGCACTCACCCCTATAACTTCTATCTTAGGGTTTATCGCTTTTATAGCCTTACTCATACCCGCTATAAGTCCACCACCACCAACAGGGATAATGACGGCATCAAGGGAGTCACACTTTTCAAGTATTTCTAAGGCTACTGTACCCTGACCTGCTATAACTTGCGTATCTTCAAAAGGGTGTATAAAAGTTAAAGAGTGTTTTGCACCATACTCTCTAGCATATGCATAAGCCTCATCATAGTTACTTCCATGGAGAATAACTTCAGCACCGTAATGCTTCACCCCATTTACTTTGGTAAGCGGTGTAGACTCAGGCATAACAATAATGGCTTTTGTATTAAACTTTGAAGCAGAGAGTGCTACACCTTGGGCATGGTTACCTGCACTTGCAGCGATTACACCGCACTCGTGTTGTGCTTTACTCAAAGAAGCTATTTTATTATATGCTCCTCTTATCTTAAACGCACCCGTTACCTGTAAGTTCTCTTTTTTTAAAAAAACTTCACACTCACAAAGTTCACTCAGGTAAGGTGCTAAAGCCAAAGGAGTGTTGACTACAACATCTTTTATGCGTTCTTGTGCTTCATATATTTTTTCTAAGTTTAACAATGACTACTCTCTTATAAATTTTGATGTTCTACCATTGAACAACTATTTTGTACTACTTTCATACCAGCTTCTCGTGCTATCTCGGCAGCTTCATTATTAACGATTCCAGACTGTGCCCAAAACACTTTCACATCACCACGGGCTATACAGCTTTGCACTACTGCCATAAGTACCTTCGGTTTTCTAAATATGTCAACCATATCGACATTAAAGGGAATTTCTACAAGAGATCTGTAAACTTTCTCACCTAAAATTGTCTCTTCTTTTGGATAGATAGGAATGATTTTATACCCCTCTTCTTGTAAATACTGAGCAACTTGATGACTTGCTTTACTCTCATCTGGTGAAAGACCAACTATTGCTATAGTTTTTACACTCTCAAAAATCTCTTTTCTCTCTTCTTTATTAGCGTTTACACTTGGAAATTCACACTCCATGCTACACCCTTTAAACTTATTTTTTATTTATTATATCAAAAAACTAGACTTTTTTTTCCTGCCCTAGTCTGTACAAAGCAAAGTCATATTTCAAAGGGTCCTTTTTATCAAAGATTTTTAGTTTTTTTGTAAGTTCTATTGCCGCTTCTAAGTCATAAGTCTTGCGTTTAAGTAATCCAAGCTTATGCCCTACTTTAAATGTATGTGTATCAAGAGGCATTATCAAGTCAGCTTTATCTACCCCACTCCATAAACCCATATCTATATTGTCATCTCGTACCATCCAACGCAGATACATCATCCAGCGTTTAAGTGCTCCTGCACCTTTTGTTTTTGTGGTTACTTTACCTATAAGAAAGTTATAGCCCTGTGTTTGATGAGGATTAAGGGAGAGTATCTTAGCTATACAAGCATTTATACCCTCTATGAGGTTTCTCTCTACTAGGTATGCCTCTTTAAAGACTGACTCTAAGCTTGTAGTGGCGTTTAGTCTTTTGAGTGCTATAAACAAAGCTACAACATCCTCACCCTTTTGAAAACGATAATAATGATTTTGAAGTCTCTTTTGTATAGTCACATCATCCGCGTTTAGTAGGTCAAAATCGAGGGAGTTTAAAAATTTTACTATCTGCTTGACATTTCCATAAGCGAAAAGTGCACAGATAAGAGCTATTGTAGGGTCATTGTGTCTATATGCCACCATAATGGGGTCTAGATTATCTTCGCCTATTTCATCAAGAGAGTTACGTTTGAGTACCTCTGCATCAAGTCTTTGTTTGATACTCATCTATACTGAAAGTTGGTAGAGTTTTTTACGTTCACTTGAACCTGCGATATTGAGCTGTTTTCTGTACTTAGCTATTGTGCGTCTCACCATCTTTACTTTAAATTTCTCTTCTATCTCTGCAAGAAGTTTCATGTCACTCAGTGGTTTAGCCCTACTCTCACTCTTCACAAGTCCAATAAGAAACTCTTTTATAGCAGCATTACTCACATCTTCATCTATGGCAGTTGTAAAGAACTCCTTCATGGCTAAAGTTCCTCTATCACAAGCTATATACTTGTTAGCAATGGCTCGTGAAATAGTCGAGGGGTTATGTCCAAACTCATCTGCTAGTGTCTTTAGTGTGAGTGGCATTATTTGCCCACCTGTAAAGAACTCATATTGGTACTCAACTATCATAAGTCCTACTTTATAGAGAGTTGCTTTTCGCATATCAAGAGCATCTACAAGTGACTTTGCTTCTTTTATCTTTTGGCTTATAAACTCATGTTCTACAGCATAGTTTGTATCTATGTGTATAGTTGGATAGTAAGCATCATTGAGTTTTACTTCTATGTTCTCATCATCATTAAAAAATATCATCAAGTCTGGAACTATTTGAGCAGACTCTTCTTGGTACTCTATATTTGGAGGGTTTTTAAAAGTTGAGAGAACATGCATCACTTCGGCAAACTCTTGGTGTTTAGAGTATGAATGAATCTCCGACATATTGTTAATCACTTCAACTGCAAGTGTATAAGCATCATCACTTATCTCAGCACTATCAAGCTGAAACACAAAACACTCTGCTAAATCCTTTGCTCCAATGCCTAGTGGTTCTATGTGAGCAAAACGCAATCTTGTTTTTTCAAACATTTCTAAGCTTATATCTTGTTTCACACAAAAACTTTCACTATCACCCTCATAAAAGCCTAACTCATCTAAGTTTTCTATGACATGCTGGGCTATATCTTGAGATATGGGAGTTGGAAAAAGTGGTGCACCTAACTGCTCATCTAAGACTTCATATAGTGTTCTTTTTTGTATAGTTAAGGCTTCTATCTGCTCTGTTCGTGAGTTACTAACAGCTCGTGAAATAATCTTACGGGGAATTTTTGCTTCAAAGTCTTCTTCATAACCGGACTCCACTTCGACAACTGGGTTAGCCTCCACAAAAGGAGCCATAGCCTCGCCTAAGTCAGAGAGTGAAGAGTGTAGTATTGGGAGCCAATTACGGAGTGTGTTAGAGAGTTTGTGTTTGTTCTCAACTGACTGCGTTTGTCTTAGTGCTCCCATAGATTATCTTTATCCCTTACAGCTTAAAGTTTTCACCGAGATAATGCTTACGAACATCTTCGTTTTTCCCTATCTCATCACTCGTGCCCTCAGCTAAAAGCTCACCTGCTTTAATAACATAAGCCCTATCACAAACATCTAAAGTTTCACGAACATTGTGATCCGTTATAAGTACACCGATGTCATACGAAACCAACTGCTTTATAACCTTTTGTATATCCATAACAGCGATTGGGTCAACCCCTGCGAATGGCTCATCAAGAAGTAAAAATTTTGGCTCATTGACTAAGGCTCGTGCTATCTCAACACGACGACGCTCTCCACCTGAGAGAGAGATACCTTTACGATAACGAATAGGTTCGATGTTAAACATATCCAGAAGTTCTAAGATGCGTTTCTCTTGTGCCTCTTTGCCTTTTATGCCTACTTGTGCAGCTATCATAAGGTTATCTTCCACACTTAGGTCTTTAAAGATAGATGCTTCTTGTGGTAAATAGCCTATACCTTTTATAGCTCGTTGATGTAGTGGCATATTTGATAAGTTTTCTCCATCGAAAAACACTTCACCATCACTCGCCTCAACAAGTCCACATATCATATAAAATGTAGTTGTTTTTCCTGCCCCATTTGGTCCAAGCAGTCCTACCACTTCCCCACTAGAGACTTCTAGACTCATACCTTTTACTATCTCAAGGCTTTTTATCTTTTTTTTCAGGTTTACTGCTTTAAGAGTGTGCATAAGTCACCTGGTATTCTCTCTCATCATCTGATGTTTTACTTATCTTTATAACTGTAGTATCTATCCCAATACTTCCAAGAAGTTCAATAAGTTCATCATCACCCCACTCTACAAAGTGTAGACCTAGTTTGTCAAGTTCTTCAAGCATACCCATTGATAAAAAGTGATTTAAGCCATGGTTATACATGTCATAATGATATATTGATTCACCATAACACTGTTGCAGTGAAAAAGTAGGTGAAGTTACTATGTCTGCTACACCCATCGCTTTTACAACTGCTTTTACAAGTGTAGTCTTACCTGCTGCTAAATCACCTTGAAGTACAACTACCCCACTTTTTACATTTTTCAAAAGCTCTCTTGTTAAAACAAATAGTCTATCTTCATTTAGTATATGTGTCATTATAATTTATTACTCACTTCTATAATTTGTTTGAGTTTTTTCTTTCCTCGATTGT
>JALSMC010000034.1 GCA_026987995.1 Sulfurimonas sp.
AGTCAGAAATCTTTAGCAGATGAACTTGGTCTTAGTGTCGGAAAAGTAAACTATGTCTTAAAAGCACTCATAGAAAAAGGCTTACTTAAGGCTGAGAACTTTTTTGAAAATAAAAATAAAAACCAGCACAAATACCTCCTTACAAAAGATGGCATAGAAGAGAAACTATCTCTCACAAAAAAGTTTATAAAACGAAAAAAGATTGAGTATGAAGAGTTACAAAAAGAACTGGATGAGATAAAATGAAAAGTGTAGAAATATTTCAAGCACAGAATGGTGCAATAGAATTTAAAAGTGATTTACAAAATGAGACTGTATGGGCAAATCAAAAGCAAATTGCAGAACTCTTTGGTATTGATAGAACAGTAGTTTCAAGACATATAAAAAATATTTTTAAAGATAATGAGTTAGACAAAACAGTGGTATGTGCAAAATTTGCACATACCACTAGCCATGGAGCAATTGAGGCAAAAACTCAAACAAGAGAAATTGATTATTATAACCTTGATATAGTTTTAGCAATAGGCTATAGAACAAATTCTGGTCAGGCTATTGCATTTAGAAAATGGGCAAGCTCAATCCTAAAAGAATATCTAATAAACGGCTATGCAGTAAATGAAAAAAAGCTTACTCAAACAAAAGAGCTTCTAAACAACCTAAAAGCGACTATTGAATTCTTGTCCTCCAAAGAGATAGAACAAGAAAAAGAGATACTACATCTCCTAAAAACTTACACAAAAACTCTTTCACTTCTTGAGAGTTATGATAAAAGTTCTATTGAGGATTTTGAGGGAAAAGGGACATCTTACCAACTTACTTATAGTAAAGCCAAAGATGTACTCAGTAGTCTTAAAACCGAACTTATAAAAAAGGGAGAAGCAACAGAACTCTTCGCAAATGAAAAAGCAGATGAGTTTGATGGCATAGTGGGTAATCTATACCAAACATTTGGAGGAGTTGAACTTTATCCTAGTATAGAGGATAAGGCTTCAAACCTACTCTACTTCATCATAAAAGACCACCCATTTAATGATGGAAATAAACGCAGTGCCTCTTTTCTTTTCATCTACTTTTTAGATAAGTGTGACTATCTCTATAAGGCTAATGGAGAGAAGAAGATAAATGAAAATGCTTTGACAACTTTAACACTACTTGTAGCTAGTAGTGACCCTAAAGAGAAAGATATTTTAGTGAAGCTTATTAAGCATCTTATATTTGAGAGTGAATGATATGAGGTTGTCATTACCTTTGACAAACTCCTACTCTTAAGTTTTTTCTATTCTTCTCTAAGGTTTTCTTACCAATACCTTTTACTTTCACTATCTCATCGACTGTTTTAAAGCAGTGTGATTTTCTGTAGTTAAGAAGGGACTCGGCTTTTTTAGGACCAATACCTTTTAGAGTAGTAAGTTCTTTTACATTGGCACTGTTTATATCTACAGTAGCGACTAAAAGAGTCACTAATAGACTAAGTATTACTAAAAACTTCACTATTGCACCTCTCTTTTTAACTTTGAAATACTATATCATAATTTTTGAGATATTTCAATCTCAGATTAACCACAAATAATCTTGATAAAAAACAGAAAAAAGACTACAATTCAATAAATGAATTTTAAAAAATAAAGTTTTTGTGCACAACAAATAAAATATTGGAAATAGATAAATGACATACAATGAAGTAAAAAAAGAGTTATTAGAGAATCCTAAAAAATGGCTAGTTACTGGTGTGGCAGGGTTTATTGGGTCTAATCTTGTTGAACAGTTACTTAAACTCAACCAAAATGTCATAGGACTTGATAACTTTGCTACTGGTCATAGATATAACCTTGAGCACATAAAAAGTGCTGTTTCATCTGAGCAGTGGGCTAAATTTGAGTTTTTTGAGGGAGATATTACTGATCTGGCATTTTGTGAAAAAATCACTCAAAATGTAGATATTGTACTACATCAAGCGGCTCTTGGTTCTGTTCCCCGTTCTATTGACAACCCAATAGTCTCAAATGCATCAAACGCGACAGGTTTTTTAAACATGTTAACTACGGCAAAAGACAATGGTGTGAAGCGATTTGTGTATGCATCTTCTTCTTCTGTTTATGGGGATTCACAAGAGTTACCTAAAGTTGAAAGTAGAACAGGTAATCTTCTCTCGCCTTATGCTGTTACAAAAATGCTCGATGAGTTGTATGGTGGTGTGTTTGAGAAGACTTATGGGATGGAGACTATTGGGCTTCGCTATTTTAATGTATTTGGCAAACGACAAGATCCTAATGGTGCTTATGCAGCGGTAATGCCAAAATGGATAGCTCAGATACTTAGTGGTGAAGATGTTTACATAAATGGCGATGGAGAGACAAGTCGTGACTTTACCTACATAGATAATGTCGTACAAATGAATATACTCGCAGGAACTACTACGAACAAAGATGCATTTGGAGAAGCTTTTAACACAGCTGCAGGTGGTAGAGAAACACTTAATAACCTTTATAGAGCAATAGCAGACGGACTTAAACAAGAGATACCAAAACTAGAGATAAAAGAACCTATATACAGAGACTTCAGAGCAGGAGACATAAGACACTCAAATGCCAACATAGACAAGGCTAGAGAGTTAGTAGGGTATGAACCAACACATACACTTCAAGAAGGACTCAGAGAGTCTATAGCATGGTATATAAATGATATAAAAGGGAGTATGTAGTGAGTGTTGTAAAGTTTGAAAATTTAGAAAGCAAATTAATACATTATAAACATGAAACTGTACTTATCGATAGTGATGTTGCTGAGTTATATGGTGTTGAAACTAAAGATATAAATAAAGCTGTAAAAAATAACCCTGAAAAATTTCCAGATGGTTATATAATAGAGTTGACAAAAGAGGAAAAACAAGAGGTGGTGGAAAATTTCCACCACCTTGAAAAATTAAAATATTCTCCATACTTACCTAAAGTATTTACTGAAAAAGGTCTTTATATGCTAGCTACTATCATCAAAAGTAAAGTAGCAGTAGAAACAACTATTAAAATTATTGAAACTTTTTCAAATATAAAGAAGTTATCTAGAAATCTAAACTCTATAAATAATGAGCAAACAAAAGAAGAACAGAGATTAATAGTAATAGAGTCAAATCAACTACTAGAAGACATTATAGACATACAACCAGTAACTGAAATAAAAGATGATAATACAACAGAAGTAGAAACAAGAATAGAATTAAACTTAGGATTTGCGAAGATCAGTAGAATTGTTAAAACTAAAAAAGGAAACAAATCATGAATAACACAAAAATAGCAGTAATCGGTCTTGGATATGTAGGTTTGCCTTTAGCTCATGCTTTTAGCAGTAAGTATAAGGTAGTTGGTTTTGACATAGCTCAGTGGAGAATAGATGAGCTTCGTAGTGGGCATGACAGGACACTAGAACTCAGTGAAACACAGGTTAATGAAGCCATAGCAAATGATATGGCATTTACAAGAGAGCTAGAGGACATCGCTGACTGTAACATTTACATCGTTACTGTTCCTACTCCTATAGACAAGCATAAGAAACCAGACTTAATACCTCTCATAAAAGCGAGTGAAAGTGTAGGAAAGGTACTCAAAAAAGATGACATCGTTATCTATGAGTCTACTGTGTATCCTGGTGCTACAGAAGAGGAGTGTGTGCCAGTGCTTGAGAAGTTCTCTGGTATGAAGTTTAACAAAGAGTTCTTTTGTGGGTACTCTCCTGAGAGAATCAACCCTGGAGACAAAGAACATACAGTTACTAAGATACTCAAAGTAACAGCCGGTTCTACACCTGAGATAGGTAAAAAAGTAGATGCACTCTATGCAAGCATCATCACAGCTGGAACGCACTTAGCTCCAACTATAAAAGTAGCAGAAGCTGCTAAAGTCATAGAGAACTCCCAGCGCGATATAAACATCGCGTTTGTGAATGAGCTTAGTATGATATTTAACCGTCTCGACATCGATACAAACGCAGTACTAGAAGCAGCCGGAACAAAATGGAACTTTTTGCCATTTCGCCCAGGTCTTGTAGGAGGACACTGCATCGGTGTAGATCCTTACTACTTGACACATAAAGCACAAGAAGTAGGCTACAATCCTGAAATAATCTTAGCAGGACGAAGACTCAATGACAACATGGGAATCTATGTAGCATCTCAAGTGATAAAACTGATGATAAAAAAAGGTCACAAAATAGAAGGTGCTAAAATACTTGTGATGGGAATAACTTTCAAAGAGAATTGCCCAGACATAAGAAACTCAAGAGTCATAGATGTCATAAGAGAACTTCAAGAGTATGGCTGTGATGTACAAGTAGCTGACTACTGGGCTGACAAAGAAGAGGTACAAAAAGAGTATAAGCTTGAGCTTATAAATAGTGCAGAGTTAGATACGAGCAAGTTTGAAGCAGTTGTAATGGCTGTGGCTCATGATGAGTACAAAAAGGTTAAACTTGAAAATAAAAATCAAGTTGTTTATGACATCAA
>JALSMC010000035.1 GCA_026987995.1 Sulfurimonas sp.
AACGATTCAAATGGACCTTTTAGTTTAAAGCCTTTTGCTGAGACAATTTCTGATATAGATGTACTCAGTGCTGATGCTAGTTCTTGACTACCTGCTACGCTAGTCTCAGGATCTACAATTCCAATAACTAAATTTGTTTGTGCCTCTTTCTTTAAATTTTTAGAAAAATTATTATTTCCAAACTTAGTAATAACTGGTTTCTTTTGAATCGGAATTCTTTTTCCACAACCAGTAAAAACTGTAGAACTCATTAGTCCAACTACTACACCTATTAACAATATTTTTGTTAACTTAAAATTATACTTCATTAGTATCTCCACTTATTTTTTACTATCTTCTTCAAGACAATTATTCAACATTATACTCTCCCCCCATTAATATATACTTAATATAACTATAAATCATCATACTACACTTATTGTGCCTAAACTATTCAAATTTAAATGTGATTTTAACTTTTTAAACTCTCCAACCAATCCTTCATCTTTTTTTCATACCCAATCTCTTTTAGTTCTACAAACTTTAAAGGTTTACTCAGATAGTTCTGTTTTACATAACCACCATAGTCATGTGGATACAAATAACCTTTACCATCATTGGGTTGCAATATAGAAGGTATATCTAAAATGTTTCCACTTCTAACAGAATCTAGTGCTGCGTTTATCGCTAAGTATGCCGCATTTGACTTTGGTGAAGCACAAAGATAAATGACAGCTTGAGCCAAGATAATCCTCGCTTCGGGGAAACCTATCTTACTCACAGAAGTTAAACATGAAGCCGTAAGTGTCATCGCTTGTGGATTTGCATTTCCTATATCTTCACTTGCGAGTATAACTAAACGCCGTGCTATAAAGTCAGCAGATTCACCACCCTCTATAAGCCGAGCCAAATAATAAATAGCTGCGTTTTCATCACTTCCTCGAACTGACTTAATTAAAGCAGATATAAGGTCATAATGCACTCCGGCTTCACTACTTCCTGCTGCAAGAGCATTTGGTCGAAGAGATTTAAGAACTTCTACTGTTATGCTAGTATCTAAGTTTGCAGCAAACTCTAAAAGCTTTAACATAGCCCGTGCATCTCCGCCAGAACTAGCTACTAGATACTCCCGAGTTTGAGTATCAAGAACAAGCTCGGACTCACTACAAGCTCGACTAAGTAACTCACTTAATGCTGCGTTTGAGATGGCTTTTAGTTCAAAGAGCATCGAACGCGAACGGATGGCTGAAGTCAGAGAGAAAAAAGGATTTTCAGTCGAAGCCCCTATGACTAAAACTGAGTTATTTTCCATAACTGGCAATAGAACTTCTTGTTGATTTTTTGCTAAACGGTGTACCTCATCTATAAAGATAAGCGGTTTTTGTAGGGCATTTTTATACTGTTCAAAAATCTTACGGAGTTGGTCTATTTTGAGGCTTGTAGCATTGAACTCATAAAAGGGTAAGTCCATTGTTTTTGCTATGATTCTAGCAATGGAAGTTTTTCCTACTCCTGCAGGTCCATAAAAAAAGCTATGTCCTAAAACACCTTTTTCACAAAGAGTACGAAGGGGTGCATTTAAAGCACTTAAGTGCTCTTGACCGATGAGTGCATCAAAGTTTTTTGGGCGAAGGTACTGTGTATAATCCATGAGAGGATTATATCACAAGTAAGCGAGATTTAGTTGATATTTTGTGCTGGTGTTTGAGCTGTTCTCGTTGGTAAAACTGGATAAGTTATAGTTGGTTTTCTACCATCTAGTGAACCTAAAAAGCTCTCAATTGATGCAGTGTCTTTATCAGAGAGTGTAGTCCCAAGTTGGATTCTAGCCATCTCTTTGATAGCCTCTTTTAAAGTAGTCACTTGTCCATTATGAAAATATGGTGCAGTTTGTGTGATGTTTCTAAGTGTTGCTACTTTTACCATACCGTTTGAATCACCTTTAAAGTCACCTACATCTGCATATTTATATTTTGCAGTAATACCTAACATATTCATAGAACCACCAAGTGCTATACCTGTATGACAAGTTGCACATCCTACTTCTACAAACTTCTTGAGTCCAGCTTTTTGTGCTTTACTTAAAGCATTCTCATCGCCATTTAAGTAGTCATCAAAAGGTGCTGGTGTCACAAGTGTACGCTCGAAGTTTCCTATGGTATCTGCTATTTTTTTATAAGTGATTTTCACATCTTTACCATAAGCTTTTTCAAACCTCTGCACATACTCAGGCATAGATTTTACAACTGCTACAACATTTGGAGCTGTGTTCGCCATCTCAGGAGCTGCGAGTATTGGGCCACCTGCTTGCTCTTCCACATCTTTTGCACGACCATCCCAAAACTGAGCATCAAAAAAGACTGCATTATAAACAGTTGGAGAACCTAAGTGATGAGGATTAGCAGTCCATTTATGCCCAACAGCAGCAGCTAAACCATCATCACCACCTGTAGCAAGATTGTGACAAGTGTTACAGCTAATAAGTCCACTCTTAGATAAACGTGGATCAAAGTAAAGCATCTTCCCTAACTCTGTCTTTTGCGCCGTTATCGGGTTACGTTTGTCATCTATAAGTTTCATTAGCTCTTGCTTATCAGATGGAATAGCTACCAGTCCTGCCTCTTTTGCTTCATTTAACAAAGAGCTTGCCATTATTACCGTACTACCTACCATAGTGATTATCATTGTTTTAATCATTATTTTCTCCATATATAATTTTTATAAGAGAATTATATAGCTCTTTAGCTTAAAAGATAATTATTATCCTTTGATAAAATATGCTTTTAAAGAGGCACAAAAGCTTTCTTGATATAATTTTACCATGAACTCAGAATTATTATTACGCGAGCACGATTTAAAAGTGACTCCTCAACGATTGGGTATACTCTCTTTAATGAAGATAAAAGGTCATGTAGATGTAGAAGAACTTTTCTTAACTATGAAAAAGCAGTTTTCATCCATCTCTCTTGCTACTTTATATAAAAATGTAAATGCTATGCTAGAGAAGCAACTTATAACAGAGATAAAAGCACCTAAGCTTAAAGCCAAGTATGAGATAGTCAAAGAACCACATATTCATCTTCTCTGTAAAGAATGTAACGAGTTTGTTGATTTAGATATAAACTTAGAAACACTTATAGATGATGCGAGTAAAAAAAGTAACTACCAACTCGAAGAGAGTTGTGTAGTACTCTCTGGCTTATGCGAGAAGTGTCAAACTAACTAACTACTTCTTCTTTTTACCATTAGGGTGTGCCTTAGAATCTCCTCTAGGTTTAGGAGTAGGTTTGGCTTTATTAAAATTAGCTTTAAAAACTTTCTTAGGCTTGTTTCCTGCCATTTCACGTGCTAATTTTTCTTCTGACTTTAAAAATGTAAAGAGTGCAGAGTACTCACTACGAGTTAAAAATCTTGTTTTTCCAGTAGGTAGGTTGTTAAGCTCTACTTCTGCAAAACTTACACGTTTCAAGTCAGCTATCTCCGCATCGAAGTGTGCAAAAAATCTACGAAGTTCACGGTTTTTACCCTCTGCAATCGCTACTTTGAGTGTTGAGTAGTTATGTGCATTTTTCTGAATCTGATACCCTAAAAATGGCTTAAATTCCATCGAGGTGATTTTAGAGTGAGAGTGCCCACCTGCTGTTGCATCAGCTATATACATACCCTCAAGCATAGCTGTCTCCATCTCTGAAGTCACTTCACCTTTTATCTTTATCTTGTAACGACGCTCCAAGTCAGAAGTCATCAGAGCCGTTGCAACATGGGAAGCATCTGTTAAAAGAAGTACTCCCTCACTCGCATAGTCAAGACGCCCAACAGGCACAAAATGTTTAAACTCATGACTCAGTGAATCATAAATAGTACGTCTCCCTTTAGGATCAGACTTAGTTACAAGCTCCCCTTTTGGTTTGTTGTACACTATAACTGTATATTTTTCTTGGCGACTTATCTGTTTTCCACTGACATAAATTATGTCTTCTTTTTCGTCAACCTGAGTCGCAGGGTTTTCTTCTATCTCACCATTTACTCTTACGTATCCATCTTGGACAACCTTGTCAGCCTCACGGCGTGAGTATGTAGAGTAGTGTGCTATAAATTTGTTTAATCTCATCATAATGTTATGAAATTCCTTTTTCAATAAGCGTATGAATGTGAAGAACGCCTTGTATTTTTTTATTTGTATCTGTAACAACCAACAGTTGTATCTTTTTTTCTTCTATTAAAACAAGTGCATCACTTGCAAGCATTGCTGCGTTTTGGCAAGTCATAGGTGAAAGTGTTGCATATTTTAGTGCATCATCTTCAAGCGAAAAGTCTTCACTTAAAAGTGCACGACGAACATCACCATCACTTAGTAAGGCTACAAGTTTGTCATCTGCATCTACTAAAAGGGTCGTACCTAAACGCCCCTCACTAATACTCAAAATCGCATCTTTTAACTTTGCATCTTTACTGATGATGGGTAAGTTTTCTGTTTGCATAAGGTTTGAGACTTTGACAAAAAGTT
>JALSMC010000036.1 GCA_026987995.1 Sulfurimonas sp.
TTGCCTCTACTGAAGGGTTTGGAGCAGACTTGTTTATCATCGCTGCCTTTTGTCCACTGACCATATCACTATCACTTAAAGTATCAAGTGCTGCCATTTCTAAAAGTGTTTTCATCTTAACTGGAGCAAAACCTTTGGCTTTTATACTAACTAAGTCCCAACCACTCCCCTTAACAAGTAGTATCTCTTCCCCATCTATAGTAGTTTTCACAGAAGTATTGCCACCACCATGAAGTACTAACTCATCACTTTTACCTAGAAGATTTGATGTGTACACACGAAGATCTAAGTCACTCTCACACAGTGCAGCTTTTTTAGCATTATATAAATTTCTCATACTCTCTACCCTAGTACTTCTAAAGCATCGCTATATTTATCATCACAAAACGGCTCATAACTAGACTTGTAAACCCCATAATGCTCTGATGCTTTATGCCCATCAAGTGCTGCCTCATTCTCCCAAGTCTCAACTGCCATAAAACGCAGAGGTTCATTTTCATACTGAAATATCTCATAAAAAAGACATCCTTTTTCTGCCTTACTCGGAACTACCATTGCAGATAATAGTTCTTTCATTTTTGCTGAGGAGCCTTCTTTTGCTATAAATGTTACACTTTTTGTAATTGTCATTATTTTTTCCTATAAATTTTTAATATTAATTTGACTTGGATTATATCCTCTTTAAAATAACTATACTATAATGAGTAAAATATATATGAGAGAATTAAGATATGAACCTACTACTAGAGATTGAAGATGTTATTGACAATAATGGCTCAGATTTTGAGCTAAGCAAACTTTTTAAGCGCTATATTCACGAGTATAAAGAGTCTCTTCCTAGTCTGTTTGAGAAAAACCAAGGGAAAGACTTTCTTGTTTTACATACAAAAAAGCTAGACTCAATCATGTCACTCATGTATAAAACTGTTTTACGCCGTTTGTTTGGAGATTATCTCCCTATGCGAAGTTCCATTCCTATCGCTATCGTAGCACTTGGAAGTTATGGTCGTGAACAACTCTGCGTTTATAGTGATATTGACCTCTTAATTGTGTATGAGGATGTCGAGGGTTATAATGCTAAACTTATCATTGAAAAGCTATTCTATCTCGCTCTTGATGCTGGTTTAAAACTCGGTCATCGTGTCCATGAGACTGCTGATCTATTTCGTGCTGCAAATGAAGACCTCACTATCCGTACATCGTTAATGGAATCACGCCTTATCATCGGATCTGCTTTTACATGGCATGAAACGCAGCGTCAACTCACTCGTATACGACTTCACAATCAAAAAGAATTTCTAATAGCTAAAGTACAAGAGGCACAAATCCGCCGTAAAAAGTACCCTGTTTCGATGGAACCAAACATAAAAGAGAGTGTTGGAGGTCTTCGTGATACACAACTACTCTACTGGATTGCACAGACTATTTATGGGGTTAACAATATCAAAGACCTTGTTGGTGTTGTTTATAATGAGGAATCTTATAAAGAGTATAGAATAGCACTTGAACTTATGTTTAGAGTTAGGAGTGCCTTGCATCTCATCACAAAAAAGCAAGAAGACACCCTGCGTTTAGAGTATATCCCTAGTGTCGCAAAGATGCTTGGGTTTAACGATCAGATAAAACTTGCAACAAAGGTCATCGCTGCGGGATGGAGGATAGACAACTTTACTCGTATCTTTACAAAAAAAATGATACGACCATATTTATACGATGTGCATATGATTAGTAAATTACGACAAGGTCGTCTACAAAAAGGGCTTTATGAATTTAATGGTCGTGTATATATCTCATACAATCAAAAATTTGACACTAATCAACAGCTCTTAGAACTTCTCCTCTCACTTGAAGATAAAAACTATAAGTTTGACTCGGGTGTTTTGTCTAGTCTTACATACACAAGAATATCACACCCTTTAAGTCAACAAAAATATGACCTGCTAAAACAACTACTTCTGAGAAAGCATACTTACCACTTCTTAAAACTTTTTTATGAAGCTGGGATTTTACATGAACTTTTTGGTAACTTTAGAAAAGTACTTCATATGCCTCAGTTTGATGGTTATCATCACTATCCTGTAGATATTCACTCTGTTGAATGTATTAAAGCACTTGAGAACATAAAAGAGGATTTCATTCAAAAACTTCATGATACACTCAGTGATGATGAAAAGCTTATTGTAAAAATAGCAACACTTTTTCACGACACAGGAAAGGGAAGGAAACAAGACCACTCTGAAGTTGGAGCTAAACTCATAGTACCTTTTCTTCGCCAAATGAATATGAGTCAAGACCTCCAAAACAGAGCAGTTATGCTTGTAAAACATCATATACTGATGAGTAATGTCGCGTTTAAAGAAAATATTTACAATGAAAAAACACTTTATAAGTTTATGTCTAAAGTTGGAGATGTTAAAAACCTTAATATGCTTTATGTTTTAACATATGCGGATATCAATGGTGTGGGAGGAGATACATACAACTCTTTTAACTCTAAACTCTTATCTGACCTCTATAACAGTGCCTTAGAAATTGCGCAAAACAGACATAGAATTACAGATGCAAAGAAACGCTTAACGATAGAAAAACGAGTTCAAAATCTCCAAGAGTTTAAACAACTTCCTCGAACTCTGCAAAAAAAGATACTTACAATTGAGTCAAATCTTTTCTTTTTTAAACGCACACCACAAAACATTATAGAAGTTGCACAAAAAGCTAAAGAGACAAAAGAGTATAGTTTTACTCTCAAAAACAAAGATTCTCTGACTCTTGAAATTTATAGAAAAACACCTCTTAATCTTGGTTATCTTCTTGCATCACTGTCACATATGAATGTTGTTAGCATGGAAATATTTACTCTTTTTGATAATGTTAAGTATTTTAAAATAGAGTTTATACAGAAGATAGATGAGAGTGAAATTAGTTTAGTAGAGAGTAAAATAGATGCGGCATTTGATATGAGTAAGGAAACGAAACTCAAAGATATCGTGATAAAAAGAGATGAAATCAGTATTGATTATGAGCACTCTTTAACACATGCGGAGATACTCATACATACCAAAAACCAAAGAGGACTCCTCGCTTATGTAATGCACTGTTTTGATGCTTTAAATATAAATATCGTGACAGCAAAGATACACTCCAGTAAATACAAGGTGCGAGACAGTTTTTTAATGGATAAACAAAGTGATATATGTAATAATAGCGAATTAATTTATGAGATGTTAACAAAATAAGGAATATATATGTGCGGAATAGTCGGTTATGTAGGGAAAAAGAACTCAAAAGAGATACTACTAAGTGGGCTTAAAGAACTCGAATATCGTGGTTATGACTCTGCAGGAATAGCCGTACTTCAAGATGGAAAATTTGACTCATTTAAAGCCATCGGTAAACTTGTTAACTTAGAAGAAAAAACCAAAGACTTTATCACAGATAAATTTTCCATTGGAATTGGTCATACGAGATGGGCCACACATGGTAAACCTACAGAGCTTAATGCTCACCCACATGTAGGAGATGAGTCTTATGTTGTTCATAATGGTATCATTGAAAACTATGTAGAGCTGAAACAAGAACTTATTGCCGATGGTGTTACTTTTTTAAGCCAAACTGATACTGAAGTAATAGTACACCTTTTTGAAAAAAACCTTAAAAGTACTGACTCTGCGTTTGATGCTTTTAAAAAGACTATTTCCGGGCTTCAAGGTGCATATGCAACACTGCTTGTCACAAAAGGAAAAGCAGAAACTATCTTTTTTGCTAAACATGGTAGTCCTATGCTTGTGGGAATAAACAAAGAAAATGAAAAGTATTTTGCTTCTTCGGATACTCCTCTTATAGGACAATGTGCTGATGTAAACTATTTTGAAGATGGGGACTATGGTTATGTAACACCAAGTGAGTTAGCTATTTTTGATAAAGATGATGTAAAAAAAGAGGCAGTTTTTACAAAACTCTCTACAAACAAACTCTCTGCCCAAAAAGATGGTTTTAGATTTTTTATGGAAAAAGAAATTTATGAGCAAAGTAGTGTTATCGCCGATACACTTCTAGGTCGTTTGTGTGATGATAAAATACTTTTTGATGAACTTGATGACTCACTTCTTGAAGGTATCAATGAGATAAAACTTTGTGCATGTGGTACTTCTTATCACTCAGCACTCACCGCAACTTATCTTTTTGAACGCTATGCAAAAATAAAGACTTCTATTGAAGTTGCTTCAGAGTTTAGATACCGTTCTCCTATCATGAGTAAAGATACTCTCTTTGTTGTTATCTCACAAAGTGGGGAAACTGCAGATACACTTGAAACCCTCAAGATGGCAAAAGCTGCTGGCCTTAAAACACTTGTTATTTGTAATGTTGACAACTCCTCTATGGTACGTTTATCTGATGCTTGTATCTTAACTCGTGCAGGGGTTGAAAAAGGTGTTGCTTCGACTAAAGCATTTGCTACACAAGTTACTGTTT
>JALSMC010000037.1 GCA_026987995.1 Sulfurimonas sp.
GTAATGTTACAGCTCCAGCACATGCATCAACAAATGTCAATATCAAGTCTTTAAATACTTATGAATACACAACAGCTGTAAGTCTATTTAACACTTTCGATAAAAATGCAGAAGGCTATAAAAATGACTACAACTCGACAATCACAGTCACACAAAATGCAAACTTTAATGGAAACAATGCAAACATTAAAAAAATAACAGTTAATGTTATAGACGGGAGTGGTGCTACTATCACATCTTTAAGTACCTATAGTGCAAATATAGGTGAAGTCGATTTTTACAAGAAGGAGTATTAAAATGTTAAAACGCAGTGCTTTTACTATGATAGAACTCATCTTCGTAATCGTTATTATGGGAATAATTGGAAAATTTGGTGTAGAGTTTTTACTAGAAGCATATAAAAGTTTTATCTTCTCAAAAGTAAATCATGAACTTCAAGCAACGAGTGGAGCAGCAGTGGAACTCATAGCAGCAAAACTTCAGCATCGTATCAAAGACTCAGTTATTGCTAGAACTGGTGTTCCACCTGCCGCACCAGTTTCTATAGGAAGTGTAAGTGGAAACAACTATACAGTTCTTGAGTGGGTTGGTACTGATTATGAAGGATTCAGAGGAAATGCTAATACATCACCTTCTCTTCCAAATTGGAGTGGTATTTTAGACCTTAACAATACTAACGCGACTAATGCCATTCTTATCTCCCCTGAGACAAATACTACCGCAATTAATAGCATGATATTAAACCTATCAGATACTAATTCGAGCATAAATAATGCTGCCCTCTTTTTTATAGGTGCTAACAGTAATGCCGTTACTGACTATGGATGGGACGGAAGCTTAGTACTAATAAATGCACAACAGGGTGCTATGCATCCTATAACAAGTGTTACAGGGATTGGAAATGAAAATCGCTTTGCACCTGCTGTTGGTACGGCAAACTTTACTGGTATTGATGTGTACGAGTACTACAAGCTAGCATGGACTGCTTATGCAATAGTCTATGAAGCAGGTGCAGACAATCTTGGTACACTACGTTTATACTGGGATTATCAACCTTGGAATGATCGAGATGGAGATACTAATGCAGATCAATTTAACACACCAGGAATCCAAGTAAAAAGTGCAATAATTATGGAAAATGTTTCTACGTTTCAATTTACTTCGATTGGAGATATTATAAAGATACAAGTTTGTACCAAAAGTACTATTATAAATGGGCAAAATGATGGAGATGGATATTCACTATGCAAAGAAAAAACAATATTTTAACTAAACACAGTAGAAACAAAAGTCATAGAAATGCAATGGCTATGATTATGGCTATTATTGTTATAGTTATAATCGCTACTATCATGGCACTCTCCATAGCTTTAACTTCTCAAACAGTCAAAAGAACAAATAACTTGTATCTCTACGAACAAGCATCACTTTTAGCAAAAAGCGCTACTGAGTATGCACTTTTACGAATCGCACAAGATGGTCCATGTACTCATACTAACGATCTTAATTTTGTCCAAGATAATATTTATGACATAAATATATCGGTACAGTATATCTATACAGCTGGAGTATGTGCTTTAAATCAATATGCCACAGTTACAACAGCAGAACAAAATGGTTCAATTCTTATAGATGTGGCTGTTAGTGTAACAAACACCAACATAAGCACTGAACCTATCCGCTATTTTAGAAGAAGTATACAAAAACTCTAGTTCATTAATAATTGTAAACCATTTAATGCTATAATTTATCTATGTCACATACAAAGGATTAAATTATGAATATTTCGTTAACTGGAAGACAATTAGAACTAACTGATGCTATCAAAGCACATATGAGTACATCTATCGAAACACTTACTAAGTTTAACTTAGAAATCATCTCTGTAAATGTTATTGCATCAACACAGACAAAAAAGGGTAAAGAGCACTCTGTTGTTGAGTTTGTTATAAATCTTGCACACAAAAACTCTATAGTTATTAAACAAAATGACAGCGACTTATATGCCGCTATAGACCTTGCAACATCTCGTGCACAAAAAGCACTTCGTCGTATGCACGACAAAGAGGTAGGACATAGAAAAACAGGTCTTAACGAAATCAAAGCAGAAAATGTAACACTTAAAGAAGCAGTAGAAGAGAGTGAAGATGAGATAGTTCCTGTAGAACTCGAACTTTACAAACCTCGTGAAGTTGAAGATGTTTTAAATGACATTAAAGAGAGTGGAAAACTATTTGAAATTTTCATCGACCATGATGGTAAAACTCGTGTTCTTTACAAAAGAAATGATGAAAAGTTTGGACTTTACTAAACACTAAAAATATTTAGCAAAAGGATACTCTCCTTTTGCTTTTAAGCTAAACTTTTTTTTACAGCCTTAACTATCTCCAAATCATCTGCAAAATCAAACCATCTAAACTCATTTCCACTCTGATTAGTACCTTTAAGTAAGTCACCACTTTTTCTAAACTTCAAATCTAAGTTTGCAATATCGAACCCACTTTTTGTCTCTACAAATTTATCAAGTCGATTTGAAGTATTTTGGTTAGTATATAAGTAGCAGTAGCCTTTTAAACCTGTACGACTCACTCGACCACGAAGTTGATGTAGAGTAGATAGCCCTAACCTCTCAGCCCCTACAATAACAACAGTCGTAAGCCTTGGTAAAGAGATACCTACCTCAACTACAGTTGTGCTTATAAGGACACTCCCCTTCTCTCTAAAGTCTACTAAAACCTGTTCTTTTTCTTTGTCTTTTCCATGGGTTACATACACATCATCAAAGTTATTCTCCCAGTAGGCTCGTGCTTCTTCTATACTCTGGTACTCCAAGACTTCACTTTTTGTAACTAGAGGGTAGACTATAAGTACTTGATTATTTTTTTGTATCTCTTCTTTTATATGTACTACCAGCTCTTTAAAATCATCTTTATGGATTACCCTAGAGTCTATGTCCTTTGTAAAAGGAGTAGAAGTAATGAGACTCACATCTATATGTGCAGACTCTATCATCGCTAATGTTCTAGGAATCGGTGTTGCAGAAAACTGTAAAAAATGAGGTTTATATTCGCCCTCACTTACTACTTTTTCTAACATGCTTCTCTGCTTTGTTCCAAAACGATGCTGTTCATCCACCATAACTAAAGCAGCACTTGGCAACTCTCTATAAAGTAAAGCATGTGTTCCTATGATAAAGTCATATTCATCAAGGTTTTCTTTTTTACTTTTGTTTGTCACTAACACTACTCTTAAGTCGGGTAAGAACTTTACAGCCTCCTCGTAAAGCTGCTGTGCTAAAATAGTTGTAGGAGCCATAAGAATACTTTTTGACTTTTCTATCATATAGGCAGATGCTAAAATAACCATAGTTTTTCCAGACCCAACATCTCCAACGATCATGCGTTTAGCAGCGCTCTCTTTTGCTAAGTCTTTTTTTATGTCATCTATCGCATTTACTTGTTCTTTTGTAAGTACAAATGGTAAGCTTTTAGCCCAAGTATCATACTCTGCATTAACACTTACTAGAGCCTTAAAATACCTGCGTTTATCTTTTAAAATCTTCATGTATGAAAAAAGCTCTGCAAACTTTAATGCTTCTATGCTTTTCGTATCTAACTCACTTTTATCCAAAATATCTTCTTTGACAAAGTGTAAGGCGAGAAGTGTTTGAGCAATATCTTCTGGTATACCTTCTTGTACTAACTTTTCTGCAGTGAGCTCTTTTTGTACAAAACGCCACATAACATCCGTTCTAAGTCCACATTTGTATTTAGGGACTATATCTCCAACTTGAGCTATCTTTTTGGGCATGATTATACTACACTGCCCTTGTTTGCATTCTATCATGCCATAGTAGTTATCACGACTTCCTACACTAAACTGATGTATCATATAAGGTTTTGGTCTGAAAAGTACACCCTTTATAGTGTGTCCGAAGTTATGAACGAAAAATGTTATCTGAATTGTACTTGATGCATGGAAGACTGACTCTACAGTTGCATCTATAAGTTGGTATTTATGTTCCATGAGTTTATCATGAAGTCTATAATCTTCGTAAGAGTGAGGAATTAAAAGAGCAAGTTGTGCATAAGTAGTGATACCAAGTTTATCAAACTTCGTTTTTTGCTCTTTTATGAGATTCATAACTATTTTCCAAGTTTTTTCTCTAGATCTCGTACTCTAAGGTGCATATTTCCAAGCATTATAGTCATAACTACGATAATAGTTGTTAAAAGTGTATCTGATAAATTTTCCATAATTTTCCTTTTTTATGTTACAATTAGCACTAAGGATTAGAAAGGCGTGAACCTCTCTAATTTATTTCCTTGAAGAGTTTAACAATTATATACATAAGAGAGCCACTTGCAAATTCAAACCAAGCAAACAACTAAATTCTTCTCATAGCGATTTTTGAGATTAAAAAAAATCCCTCTAAATCAATATTACCGATATTTTATCTCAATTTTCCTA
>JALSMC010000038.1 GCA_026987995.1 Sulfurimonas sp.
GGGGATGCTTCCTTTCCCTGTTCTGATTGAAGATGGTAAAGCCATGATTCTTGACCCTAAATACTACATCTCATATATGTATCCACTACTACAAATGACAGAATTTATGACTATTGCTACCATACCTGATGCCATGGTAAAAGATGCCCAACGTGTGTTTAGAAAAAAGAAGAAAAAGTAGGTAGATAAGTAAGTTGGACTGGTCACTATATCAAGTAATTACCTGATATAGTGAGATAAAAAGCGATTATTTCGCTTTCTCTAAGTACTTACCGTCAACGGTATCAACAACAATTTTTTGCCCTTCTAAAATAAAGAACGGTACTTGTACCACCGCACCAGAGTCAAGTGTTGCTGGCTTTTTACCACCTTGGCTATCACCTTTGAAATTAGGTGGTGTTTCTACTACTGTATAAGTCGCAGTTTGTGCTATCTCAACTGAGATCGCTTTACCACCATGAAATAAAATATCTGCTTCCATACCATCTATCATAAAGTCAAAGGTATCTTTACCTACTTGTTCGTGCGTGAGTCCTATTTGGTCATACGTTGTGGTGTCCATAAACTGGAGCATTTCACCATCATCGTAAAGGTATTGCATCGTTTTTTGTTCAAGTTCTGGTACTTCAAATTTGTCACCTGCATGTACTGTTTTGTCTATCACTTTACCTGTTTGAAGATTTTTAATTTTCATACGTACAAATGCAGCACCCTTGCCTGGCTTTACATGTTGAAAGTCAGTTACTCTATAGGGATTCCCTGTAATCTCTAGTCTCGCACCTTTTTTGATGTCACCCATTCCGATTGTAGCCATTTGTAGCTCCTTAAAAAATAATAAATGATTATAGCCAATAGATGATTTGAGTGGGGTAAATGAATTTAATCATGTTTTTTAATGATGTAAGTTAGAGAAGCGTAACATAGGCTCAGTATGAGCCTATGTTAAAAGTGTATTACTTTGTGATAGAGATATTGTCTTTATCTTCAGCATCACAGTGTGGATTTTTGTCAAAATCCATCGCTTTTGTGTTGCCCATCAGTACAGGAACAAAAAGAAGTGACACAAACACTGCAGCAACCGTACCAGAGATGAGGGCAACACCTAGTCCACCAAAGACAGGGTCACCTGCTAGCAGTGCAGACCCTAAGATAATAGCAACTGCCGTCAAGGCAATAGGTTTAGCACGTGTAGCAGCAGCTACAGCGATGGCTCTTTTTTTCTCCATACCTTCACACTCCATCAAAGATTTTGCAAAGTCAATAAGTAACAATGAGTTCCTAGAAGAGATACCAATAAGAGCAATAAACCCTATCAGCGAGGTGGCCGTTAAGAAAAAGGTTTCAGTAGTAAACCAGTTTGCTACCCAGTGTCCTACAATCACCCCAATAAGTGAAAGGAACGAACCAAGTAGAACGATACCCGAAATAGCAAAACTTTTATAGTATACAACCAACAACAAGAAAATCAAAATAAGTGCAGAGATAAACGCACCACCTAAGTCTCTGAAGGTATCAAGCGTTACTTTCATCTCACCATCCCAACGGATAAGAAACTCTTCATGTGTCACTCTGTCTTCAAGTGTAAAGTCAAACATATACGTAGAGAAACCCGCTTTTGTAATGATGTAATCATTTTCAAACTTCTCTAGCATCACATCACGAGCTTCAAGTAGTGGATAGACTTGAGATACCATATCTGTCTCTGCTATGACGTTTGTCATGCGAGATAAGTCCTTATGCATGATCATATAATTTGATTTCACTTTTTTAATATTAACAACTTCAGAAAGTGGCACCATCATGCCTCTCATATTCATGAGGTTCAAAGAAGAGAGTTTACTTTGTAAAGCATCCACATTTGAACTTGGCAATTTTTTACTCTCAGTATCTAAAACCAAAAAGATATTTATCTGATCTGGTGAATTTTTAGAGTTTTTATGGGCAATGACCATTCCCTCAAAAGCAAGATACAAAATATTGTTTACTTGTTTGACAGAGAGTCCTGAACGTGCTATTTTCTCTTTATCTGGTATGAGTTCATATTTCGCAAAGTTTTCATCTGCCATGATGTCGATATCGACAAGACCTTCCGTCTCAGACAACACATCAGCAACATCCACAGCTAAAGATCTTACTTTAGAGAGGTTTTCACCATGCACTTCTACCACGATAGAGGCTAAAGTAGGAGGACCAGAAGGTTGTTCTATAAACTTAATATTTGTCCCTTTCACAAGAGGTACACAAGCTTCTTTTATGAGTGGTCGTAAACGCTGAACCATTAAAAATGATGGCTCTTCTCTATGGTGTTTTTCTGTTAAGTTAACAGAAATTTCTGAAACATTCTCGGTACGTTTCATACTTGCACCTTTAACTAGTCCCGCATAATCAAGAGGGATTCCCTGACCCAAAAAGAGCTCTAAGTTCATCACTTCTGGCTCTTTTTTCAAAAAGTCAATCACACAAGAACTGACTTTTTTAGTCTGTTCTATGGCTGAACCTGCAGGTGTGTCAACATAGATAGAAAAAGTGTTTGCACTTTTCCCTGGTAACATTTTAGCCAGTACCATTTTGGTAGGGAACATCATAAGTGACAAGAAAAATGCCGCGGCAGTTAAGATGATGACTAACTTCTTTTTATATTTACTATCAAGGATACTATAAATCAAACTTTCAAGATTTTTCATTATTTTGACCCCTTGTTCTTATCTTCATTTTTCATTGTCTCTTCTTCTACATGTTTATGTTCTGGTTTTTTCAAAAGTTTTAAGCTTAGGTATGGGGTAAAGATATACGCCACAAACAAAGAAGCTATAAGTGCCACAGGTACATTATAAGGAATAGGTTTCATAAATGACCCCATCATACCCCCAACAAATGCCATAGGTACCATCGTCAAAATAATCGCAAGTGTCGCAACATTTGTAGGAGCCCCAATCTCATCGGTTGCTTCTATCAGTAACTCACTCATCTCTTTGTCTTCTACACCATGTGCATGTAAATGTCTGTGAATATTTTCAATCACAATAATAGCCGCATCAACCAACAACCCCAAGGATAGTAGGAGTGCAAAAAGGGTAATCCTGTTCATCGTTTGTCCTGTCATCCATGCAGTAAAGAGTGTCACAGCCAAAATAGCAGGAACAGAGAATGTTACAATCAAGGACTCTCTCCACCCGAGTGCAAACACAAGCATAAGAGCGATGATTACAATAGTAATCAACAAGTGACTCATCAATTCATTGACCGCTTCATTTGCTCTTTCACCATAGTTTCTTGTGATAAGATAGCCTACGCCAATCCCATCAAACGTACTTTGATACTTTTCAAGAACTTCAACCACATCCTCAGCAACAAACACGGCATTTGTGCCAGCCAGTTTTGCCACAGTCATCGTGATTTGATTTGCCTCTTTACTAAGCGTTGCATTGTGTTCGTTTTTAGATAATATTTTAGCTGTTTGGAAATTTTGTATATCTATGCCATGGCTTACTTTTGCCACATCACGTAAATAAATAGGTGACCCCATATACTGAGCTACGATAACTGAGCCTACATCTTCTACACTTTCTATGGCATTGACCACACCAAAAACAACTAAATGTCCATCAGTCGTCTTACCTTTAACATCAGGTACATCTACTGCCACTGACTGTACTGCCTGCATAATCTGGCCAAGTGACAGGTGATAAGCAGAAAGTTTTCCCATATCTACTTCGATGTTATACTGTGCTTTTCTAGCACCTTTAAGTGTTGTTTTTGCTACATAATCCACAGCATTAATATGCTGCTGAACTTCACGTACCGTCTCAAAAAGTGTTACATCATCTACATCTTTCCCCGCTTTAGGGTAAAATGCCACTGTTATAATAGGTATGTCAATGTCAATATCAAAAGGTTTAATCAGTGGTTGCATCACACCTTTTGGCATAACATCCATATTTTGCATCACTTTATCATAAAGTTTAAGGTTAGAATCTTCCCTATTTTCACCTATATAATACATAACATTTACGATACCCACGTTATCCATAGCCATGCCATAGATATGCTCTATACCACGCACTTCTCTTAACTTACGTTCAAGTGGCTTAACAATAATATTTTCAATCTCTTTAGGTGTAGCCCCTGGCATAGCGACAATAACAGCTCCCCCAGAAATAGCAATCTGTGGATCTTCTTCTCTTGGCATCGTGTTAAGTGCCAAATACCCCATAATTAACATAAATATACCCAGTACAGCAGTAAGTGGATTTGTTAAAAATCCTTTTGCTAGAGTACCCGCAACGTTAATAACCTGATATTCTTTTTTAATATTTTTATTACCTGTTTCCATATCCCACCTATCTAATTGTTATTTTGGTATACATGCCTGGGTAGACTGACGTACTCTTTTGAT
>JALSMC010000039.1 GCA_026987995.1 Sulfurimonas sp.
CGCCATAACGAACAAGAACGATTCCTCCGACAACTTCACCATCGCCATTTAAGTCAGCCATACCACGTCTTGGTGCAGGAGTAAGTTCTACTCGACCAACATCAGCGATAGTAAGAGGAATTCCCCCTTTTGTGGTGATAACAAGTTTTCGGATATCATCAAGGTTCTTGACATAACCTTTGGCTTGCACCATCCATTCGTAGCCATTTTCTATGACTATTCGACCACCGGTATCGTTATTGTTTTCTTTTAAAACTCTTGCTATATCTTGAATGCTTAGGTCATATTTTATAAGGTTGTCATTGTTAATAGTTACCTGATAAGTTGGAACAAAACCACCAATGGAAGCCACTTCACTTACTCCATCAACACCCATAAGTGCATACTTGTAGTAGTAATCTTGAAGTGTTCTAAGCTCAGCTAGATTTTTAGTTTTTGAGCTAAGAGCATACTCATATACCCAACCAACACCAGAAGCATCAGGCCCGAGTGTAATATTCATACTCGAAGGAAGACTTGACTGGACAGAGGCTAGTTGCTCTAAAACACGGCTTCTCGCCCAGTAAAGGTCTGTATCATCTTTAAAGATGATGTAAATAAGCCCAGTCTCATAAGTAGAGTACCCACGAACAGTTTCGATGTTAGCGATAGCTAAAAACTGTGCAACTAAAGGGTAAGTTCCTTGTTCTTCAACAGTTTCAGGTGACTGACCATTCCATTTTATCTCTACAATTACCTGCGGAGGAGAGAGGTCAGGTAGTGCATCAAGAGGAGTATGTTTCATACTCCAAATACTAGCTGCGACTAAAAAGAGCATAGTCATCAGCACTAAAAATTTGTTTTTTATACTAGCTTCAATTAATTTTTCAATCATAATTTATTCCTAATATAACCCGTTAATCTGTGCATCACTATCGAGCATAAATAGAGCATTGCTTACTACTTCATCACCTTCGTTTACACCACTTGTAATGATGTATGTTTGGGGGTTTAAAACTTTTACACTTACTTCTAGTGGGTCATATTCACCTTCATACTCTCCAACTACAAATACATAAAACTTTCCATCTTTACGCATTACTGCATTGCTTGGAAGAGTTAAGTACTCTTGTGCTTTATCTTTTGAGATAACACTTGCATACATTCCAGGAAAGAGTTTTAAGTCTTTGTTCTTTAAACGCAGGCGTAGAGTCAGTGTTGCAACTTTAGGATCTAGGTTTGGATAGAGTAGTGTTGAAGTTACATTATATATTTTGTCTGTACTTTTGAAGTTTACACTAAAGTCATCAGCCTCTCTTAACCATACTAAGTCATCTTCATAGACTTTAGCCTCAACCCATACTTCATCAAGATTTACAATTTCATAGAGTTGTGCTTTGGCATTAAATGCAGAACCATGAGAGATAGTTTTTTCGAAGATATAACCATCTATATGTGCATAAATAGTCGTATTAAACGAGACTTTTCTTGTTTTTACAAGCTCATCTATCTCTTTTTGGTTTACACCTAAAAGTTCTAGTTTTAACTTTGCACTCCTAAGCATACCTTTTTGTTTTTTATTTTTTGTGTAGTTGTATGAGTTGAGGTAATCCTCTTTAGCTTTATACACTTCAGGAGAGTACACAGTGACTAGAGCCTCGCCTTTTCTTACATATTTGTAAATTTTATCTGCATATATTTTTTCTACAAATCCACCAAAACGCGGTGCTATGTGATGCACTCTCGCATCATCTGCTTTTATAAAACCAAAGTTCTTTCTTTGGTGGCTTGTGCTCTCTTTTTTAACCTTAACAGTTTGTACTGAAAAAAGTTGTTCTACTGTTGCATCTTTTGCCATAAGAGAGAGTGGCAATAGGGATAAAAATAGTAATTTGTTTATAAGTCTCATTTGAGTTCTCCTGCGAGTTGTGAAATTTGTGCTTGTGCTTTGTTGTAGTTACTGACTGCGTTTATACTTTTTTGCTCTAGGGCTAGTTTATCAAAAAGTACATCTATGTACTTAAAGAGGTCACCACCTGTTGAGATAGATGAGTTAGATAACTCAAACATATGGGCTATCTGAGGAAGTGCATCATCTTGGATGATATGATAAACTTCGTATGATGAGAGCATCTGTGCATAGTAGATTTTGAGCTCACTTGAGATAGCGATTTTTGTATCTTCTTTTTGACTCACAACAACGAGAGCTGCAGCTCTTACTTCTTCTTCTTGTGCATCTTCTGTTCCATACATTGGTAGTGAAAGTGCTAAACCAAAGTTGAAGTAATTGTCAAAATTTTCTCTATAAGCATAACCAGCTATAAGGTTAAGGTCAGGGTAGTTGTTGATATCTGCTACTTCTATCTTAGCATTCTCTTTTTTTAACTCTTTATCTTTTACAAGGAGTTGGGGGTTTTTCATAAGTGTTGGCTGGAGTACATCCAAGTCTGGTTTTTCAGCTATTTTCAAGTCAATCTCAATATTTTGCACATCAAACGCAGCTAAATAGGAGAGTTTTGCATAGGATGCATATATCTTTGCACCCAGTACACTCTTTTGTATCTCTAAATCTGCCAAAGAGAGTTCTGCTTTCATGATACCTATATGTTGGTTGTCCTCAACACTTGTGTATGACTCATAAAGTTCTATATTTTGTTTTGTAAGAGTAATGTATTCGTCTATGATTTTATAAAGTTCTCGATTCTCCCAGATGGTATAAGTTTCTGTTTTAACCTTTTGAACCATTACAGCTTTTGCTGCATTTAGTTTCTCTTTGAGTACTTCATCTTCTGCTAAAGTTATATTTTGTCTAGAATCACGTTTGCCATAATATGGAAGTTTTTGTTTTATAGTTAAAACTGTTTGACTCATAGGTTCTGCAGCATCTATAGTGTTTTTTGTAAGTAAGAGTTCAGGGTTTGAGAACTGGTTTGCTACATCACTTGCATGTTCATTTGCTATGATTTTTGCATTTATTGACTCTAATGAGGGGCTATTTATAAGTGACTTTTCTATCACTTCACTTAGTGTTATAGCACTAAGTGAAGATGTAATAAGTAAAGCACATAAAGTTAAGTTTTTCACTTATGGTTCCTTAAAAATTTATAGTTGTTTTAACTCGAGATTTTTTTCCTGTTTTAGGAGTGATAAAGATATGTAATTGCCAAGTACCACTCATAGCCATGTTTAATGTAGCTTCGTATTGACCATTTCCTAAGTCTTTAGCTACTGTTTTTGACTCCATCGCTGGCATTCCTGGCATCGCCGGCATAAAAGCTTTGAGTGAAACCACTCCACTTATAGCTTTACCATCTTTAGTGATACTAAACTCTAATGTATTTGAGCCTGCTGTTATAGGTTTGTCGGCTGTGATATGTACTTTTGTTGTTCTGTATTTTGCATCTTTGCTAAAAGCAGCTGCTTGAGCGAGCGAAGCACCTAAGATAAGTGTTAGTAAGATTGTAGTTAATGTTTTCATAATGAACTCCTATTTTTGTTTCATAGGAGTAGTATACTAAAAATGTGTGGTATGTTTGTGTGAGGTTAAGAGAGTAAAGTCTAAAAATTCACTTTTGGATTTGCTTGGCTTACCATATCTTTAAATAACTCAAAGAGTTTGAAGCTATCGGACTCAACAGTTGACATATTTTGTACTAGGTCTTTTCTATGAGAAACTATATAGTTTTCTTCTTTGACATAGTTTAAGGCTGTAAGTGCCTTTGTATGCATACTTGCATGTGGTGTGTTTAGGGCTGTGTATGCTGATGTTTTTCCAAAGAGCTTTTTCCCTTCATCCCCATACCATTTTCCAAGTCTACAATTATTATGATCGACAAATGTTGCAGTAGCCTCTTTATCCCCTTCTAGGAGTGAAGTATATACATCATGTTTAAATATAATATGGTCGACTTTTATAAGAGTTGTGTAGAGATAGTCTGACATATACTTAGACTCATCTGCTGAAGTGTTAGCATTACTTGCAAAGTTGTTAAGTGTGTCGTAAAAGTGAGAAACACTAGTTTGAGAGTCCATAGCGATATTGGTAATGTTTTCAGAATTCATCTGAATATCACTTGCCTCTTGCTTGAGTGTATTTGTAGTGATAGCAATCTCTTGTGTCGCTTTTTGAGTGCGTTCTGCGAGTTTACGAACTTCATCTGCAACAACAGCAAAACCACGACCATGCTCACCCGCACGAGCAGCTTCTATGGCTGCATTTAGTGCAAGAAGGTTTGTCTGTTCAGCGATATCTTTGATGAGATCAACAACAACAGTAATCTCATTCGTTCTTTCATTTAAAGGAGCCACTTGCAGATTACAAAAAACAACCTACAATTTAAGCTAAATTAAATTTTAAAAAAAGCCTTTCATATCCCATAAATGTTATAATTATCTACCAAAAAAAC
>JALSMC010000040.1 GCA_026987995.1 Sulfurimonas sp.
TGCTGATGATGAAGCTGATATAATTTTTGGAACATCAACAGATACAACTTTGGCTGAAAACTATGTAAAGATTACTATAGTTGCAACTGGTTTTGAAAAAGAGCTTACAAATGAAACAGGATATGACCCCCAAACACCGATTACAGTACCTCGTGTAAAAGTTCGTCCTCGCTTAGTTGTTGGTGGTGACTTAGATGCAGATCAACTAGATATACCATCATATATGAGACAACAACAAGACTAAACCGTGTCAACTGCATATGAGCGACTTATGAAGGCCAAAACACTCCTTGGTCTTCGACAAACTTCTTCTCTTAAAGAGATAAAAAACTCCTACAAAAACCTTATGAAAAAATGGCATCCAGACAAACATACAGATAACCCCGACAAAGCGACTAAGATGAGTATGCAAATAAATGATGCATATGAAATAGTAATGGACTACTGTAACAACTACGAGTATCCATTTGATGAAGAAGCTATCAAAAAAAGAACATTTTCTCCATCAGAATGGTGGCATGATAAGTTTGGCGGTAGGTAAGTTATAATACTCTTAAACAGTGCGAAGAAGCATAAGTCTTCTTACAAAAAGAATAATGAGTGCTACTGCTAGTATTTTAAAATCTATCTCGCTTGCGATATGAATATTATTAAAAGTATCACTCTGTGTTGCTTCTTTACCCATAGCTTGCATCTCAAGAATCCTAGGTGCATAAACAGCACTAAACATTAAAGATGTACCAATTACCATCACAGCAGATCCAAAAGTAATAGAATCACGAAAACCTGTTTTATAAGAGACCGCTTCATATAGAGCGACAAAAACAGCTAAAAAATAGATCCAGTAAGAAAAACGATGAAATATCTCACCCATGATAATACCAGCATTATAATTGTCTATAAGTATCTCTGAAACTATTCTATCAGTATGAAAGACCACGGGTGCAACAAAAGCACCTAATGTAATGACACCACCTAAAGAAGCAGCTAAAATAATAAAATAAGCAAAGTCTATATAAATATTTTTTTTCACTTTTATACCTTTAATGTAAAGCCTCTATCAAAATCACTATAATCTTTATAGAACTCTATACTTTTGAAATTCTTATCTTTTAGATAAGTTTGTATTCTATCTTGTTGATCATAACCCATCTCACAAGTAAAAAACTTAATCTTTTGTTTTAAGACTCCATCAAGGAGTTTTTTTATGAGTTCATCCCCTACCTTGCCCCCAAAAAGAGCATTTTGTGGTTCATATGAGAGATTGGACTCCAAGTCTATGCCATCTTCTATATAGGGAGGATTTGAAATAAGATAATCAATTGGCTCAGCTATTGGTTCAAGAAGTGACCCTAAACGCAGCTCTATTCTATGTGAGAGTCCAAATTTCTTTATATTTACCTCTGCAATGTCTAGAGCAGCTTGAGAAATGTCAACAGCAATAAAACAAGCATTAGGATAATGTTTTGCAAGCATTATAGAAATAATTCCACTGCCCACCCCTACTTCAACAAAAGTAAGACTTGCATTTTTATCTTCATAGGTTTTAAAAACTTCATCTATAAGCAGTTCCGTCTCAGGTCTAGGGATAAGAGCACCCTCTTTTATAAAAAACTCTTCACTATAAAAACTTACTCTATTTGTTATGTACTCAAAAGGTTCATTATTAGTTCTGCGGTTAACCCACTTAAATAGCTCTTTAGTATCGTCCACCTCAGAATTTTGATGTGTGATAAGCCATAATTCATCTACATTTAAATGAGCCATAAGCAATAGCTGTGCTTCTCTTGATGCTCTCTCGATGTGAGGTGATAAAAGCTCTGTCATCTCACGAAGTAAATCTTTTACTATATATTTGCTTCGCATTTTCCCTCTAGTGAACTGCTATCTGTTTCGTTTATGTCAACTCCTAGTTCTTTTAAACGCTCTAAAACTGGAGGGTGTGTGTAGTGAAAAAAGATATATATAGGATGTGAAAGTGGAAAACTTTTGTTCTCCGTCACTAACTTTTTAAGTGCATTTGCAAGTTCTATCGCTCCTGCTGAACCGCCTAACTCACTTCCCATTTTATCTGCTGCATATTCGTTGTGACGACTCACAATTCCCATGATAGGCATCATAACAAAACCTAAAACTGGCATAAAAAGCATTAGAAGTATCATCAGAACATAAGGCTCAGGTGAGAGTCCCATTTCCATGTAGAGAGTTTCAGGAAGGTTCCCAAAGAGTCCAAACATAACAAAAAGCATAGCACCCACAAGTCCTATATTTTTGTAGATATCACCATGTGCAAAGTGTCCTAGTTCATGTCCAAGTACAGCAAGTAGCTCTTTGGTAGTGAGTTTTTCTATAAGAGTGTCAAAAAGAACAACACGTTTCGCTTTTCCAAAACCACCAAAATAGGCATTAAGTCTTGCATCGCGTTTACTTGCATCACTCACAAAAACACCGCTACTTACAAAACCTGTTTTGTCCATAAGTTCTTTTATTTTCTCATCAAGCTCTTCATCTTTAAGAGGTGTCAGCTTATCAAAAAAAGTCGCTCTAAACGCAGGATAAAGCATGTTTATAAGTATAATCACTGCAAATATAAACACAAAACTCCACATCCACCAAAGAGCAAAATTTGAAATGATAAGAAAAATACCCCACACAACTAATGAGCCAAAAACAAGAGTCATAACAAATGAGATAAGAGTATCTTTTATCCACAAACCAAGACTAGACTTGTTAAATCCAAACTCTTTATCTATAACAAACTTTTCATAGTAAGCAAAAGGAAGTGAAAGAAGGGAGTTTATCACCACAAAACCCATTACAATAGCGATGTTTAACACGGCTTCATTATCAAACATAATGTTTTCTTGAAGTGCTCTTACTCCAACACCCATCCAAACGATAAAAACAAGATAATCAAAAAAAGTACTCACTAAAGTCATCTTCTCTTTTCGTACTGCATAGTTTCCTGCTTTTAAAAAATCAGCAGGATTAAGTAAAATGGCCTCTTTGCGTTTAGCTTGGTTAATATAGCCTATTTGCATAACACTCGTATATATTGTGATGAGTACATAGAGTGTGTATATAGCAATTATTGTTGTTAACATAGAGTTAGACCTTTTGTGTAATTTATTTAGCATTTTAGCATCTTTATCATTTAACTATTGTCTCTTAACGATTAGCTAATACTCATATACTATTATGTTCTATATTTAATTTTTAAGGAATGAAAAATGAAAAAACTTCTCTTATCTTCTTTGCTTTTAACAGCTTCAGTATTTGCTGCTGATGGTTATGAAGTATATAAAAACAAGTGTCAAGCATGTCACACAGAGATGATGACAGCAGAGTATGCACTCTCACACCTAAACGAACTAGTTGCTCCCCCAATGGTTGAAGTATCAGCTCGCCTTAAAGAGAACATAAAAACAACAGATGAAGAGGAAGATGTAGATCGTTACCTATTTATACTTTTTGTAAAAGACTACATTGTAAACCCACAGCTAGACAACAGTATGTGTAACTCTGGTGCTATTGAAAAGTTCGGAACAATGCCATCACTAAAAGGCAAGATAAATGATGATGAAAAACAAGCCGTTGCAGAGTGGCTTTATGATAGATATGAAAATACTAAGTTTTAATACTTAGTATTTCATCAGTTTAGAGTCTGTAATCTACCACTTTTGACTCAGTCACAACTGTTTTAATAAAATCAACTACTTTAAGATGCTCTTTATGGCTAGCATAAGTTGCTAGGTCTTCTTTGGTTTTAAATGTTGAGTATAAAGAGAGGTCAAATGCACGCTCGCTCTCATCAAAGTTTAGCCCTACTTCCATAGATACTAACTCCTCTATCTTCTTTGGTAACTGTTCTAAAACTGCTCTTATCTTTACTAGATTTGCTTGCTTGTCTTCTTCTTTTAACTTAAACATTACTATATGTACTATCATGATTTCTTCCTTATTTTTTCGCATTATATCACATTCACTTTATACCAAAATTGTTTTGATATAATCACACAAAGAAAAGGATTCCTACTTTGCAAAACACTGCGTTAAACATACTCAAAACTGGTAACAATGTCTTTATCACGGGTTCTGCTGGAACAGGAAAAACATATCTTTTAAACAAATTTACTTTTTATCTAAAATCACGAAAAGTCATCCCAACTATAGTGGCTCCTACGGGAATAGCCGCTTCTCATCTTCGTGGTCAGACTATACACTCCTACTTTAGTTTAGGGATTCGTAGTGAGATAGATGATAATTATATTGACTCACTTTTAGAGAAGAAGTATCTGAGGACTCGGTTTTCTCACCTTAAAGTTCTTATTATCGATGAGATTTCTATGGTAAGTCCTGAAGTATTTTCTTCTATA
>JALSMC010000041.1 GCA_026987995.1 Sulfurimonas sp.
TCTCTTTTTGTATGTTAAAGCCTTTAGCGGTTATGGGGAATCGCTTATAGACTACGATAATAAGATTGACAAAATTGGGTTTGGTTTTAGCATTTCTCGTTAATATAGACAAATAAAAATGGAAATAGTATGAAAAAAATTGTTTTAATAATAATGTTCGGAGTTTCTCTCCTGGCAGTAGATGAGTCTATGAAAACTCAAATTTATAATGATATAAGTGCTCAAGTTGATAAAAATAATGATGCACTTTTTGATACACTGAGTGAGATAGATGACAATGAGACAAAAAAAACAGTTTTGCAGTACTCACATTCGTTTTTTAACATCAAAGCACACCATGCAAACTACCTTTTACCCCTGAGTGTAAGACTAAATGGTAACTATGATGACCCAACAAAACTGCGTGATACATATAAGGCTGAGGTAGAATTTCAAGTGAGTGTGAAGTATGACTTTGCACCAAATCTTTTCGGTTTTGGTGAACTCTATACTGTTGCATACACACAGCACTCCTTTTGGCAATACTATGTAGGCGATGCATATTTTAGAGCAAGTGATTATAATCCAGAGTTTTACATTACAGTTCCTTTAAAAACAAAGTATGTAAAAGCAATTCGTCTTGCATTTGCACATAAATCAAATGGTTTAGGTGTACCTAATGAGAGAGCTTGGAACTATGCAACTGCTTACTCTTATTTTCAATATAAGGGTATATTTTTAGAACTAGCTTTATGGGCGAGATTTCCAGACAACTATGACTACAACCCCGGACTCATTGATACTATGGGATATGGGCATCTCAAAGTACTTTTACCATATAAAAAGCATCTATTGACAACACTATTTAGGAATAATTTTCAAGGCAAAGGTACGGTTGACCTTCGCTATAGTTATCCACTCTTTGGGGAGTCACTTTTTCTTTATGTAAAAGGTTTTGCAGGATACGGAGAGAGTATGAGTTCATATGCCGGAAATCCAGACTATGCAGGACGAACGCCTCAACAAGATGATTATGTAGAAAAAATAGCATTTGGTTTTAGTCTTTCTCGATAGTTTTTTATAAGTTTTTTATAGTAAAATATGTCTAATATAAAAGAGGGGCTTGTATGGAAGAAGTATATGGCATAAAATATAGTAAACCTGAAGTGGTTTTACTCCAAGACACAGGTATTGGTGTGGCTGAATCGGCTGCTCGTACTTGCTATGATTCGTTTACAAATAGTGAAAATGATGTTATCAAACAAATAGAGTTTGAAATGCCAGATAATACTATGTGCGATGATATAAACGCCATTGAAGACTCTGCTCTTTTAGATGACTTGGCTTGGACATACTTTCATCACTCAATACTCGAACATGCTAACCTCTCTTTTCTTATCCGTGGAACTTCCCGTGGGGTACTTCAAGAACATGCACGCCATCGTCTTCAAGCTATTTCAGTCCGAAGTACACGTTACACTATGAGTTCTCTTATCAATGCATATGTCGCTTCAAAACAGGGTGGAGCTAAAGAGTTTTTCACTAAAATCGTTCTTGGTTTTGATATGTTCGTAACGGCTAGTGAAGCTTATAACCGTATAGAAATCGGTGGTATGTATGATAAGCTTGAATATCAGTTTAACACAGTTGAAGATTTTTATGCCATAAGTGTTGCCAAGAGTTCACTTGGCTTTTTAGAGGAGTTCAAAGAGAACTCGCAAGCACTCTATGAAGCACTCCAAGCGGGAAAGAAAAAGCGTAATGTGGGAGATGCTTTTAAGCACATCATTAGTGACAATGTAAAAGTAGATATGGTTGTGACTTTTAATCTTCGTAGTCTTAAAAACTACTTCACACTTCGTGATAGTGGGGCTGCATTTTTTCAGATACGTTGGCTTGCTCAAGCCATGATGGAAGTGACACCTCAAAAATATTTAGATTTAATTATTAAAAAAAAATAGGAAAATAGATGTATAAAATAGCAATCTTAGTAGCAGTTTTTTTAAATGCTTGTGCAAGTTTTACAGTGAATGGTAGTATTTGTGACAATATCGGTACAGGAAGCGATAGAAATATGCAAAATATGCCTGCAGAGTGTAGAGACTATGATGAGAAAAAAGCAGACAAGGCATTTCATAAAGTGATAGAAGATAAAAAAGTATCTAAAAAAGATATCGAATTTGATAAAGAAGAGAATGAATAATGGCAAATAGATCAAGTATATGTGAACTCTGTGGAAGTGAAGATGGTGTTGCATTAATAGAATTACCTGTGAGTGATGCTAGCGAAGAGCAGAGTGTTTATGTATGTGAAAACTGTAATACTCAGATAGATTCGGGTGATTTAGATGAGACACATTTTAACTGTTTAAATGATGCTATGTGGTCTGAAGTGCCTGCCGCAAAAATCATGTCATATATACTCTGGAATAGACTCGGTCGTCAAGATATGGTAGAGATGATGTATCTTGAAGAAGATGAGTTAAAGTTAGCACAACAAGCAGTAAACGCAGAGGCAAACAAACTTGTATACAAAGATGCCAATGGTGTTGAACTTCATACAGGTGATAGTATAGTTATACTTAAAGATCTTGAGGTAAAAGGGGCTGGATTTACTGCTAAACGTGGTACAACTGTTACTCGTATAGGTTTAGCACCAGATGATGCTGGTCATGTTGAAGGTCGTGTAAATGGCACAAAAATCTTTATCAAAACAGAGTTTATTAAAAAAGCCTAATGAAAAGAGATGAACGCTTCTATAAAATAGACAAAGACTTTCGAAATCCTTTTGCTCGTGATCGTGATAGGATTATTCACTCTGGTTCTTTTAGAAAACTTGAGTATAAAACACAAGTATTTTTAAACCATGAGGGTGATTTTTTTCGTACACGTTTAACACACTCTATAGAAGTTTCACAAATTGCACGCTCTATTACTTCGACCTTAGGACTCAACGAGTCTTTAGCAGAGGCAATAGCACTCGCACACGACTTAGGACATACTCCTTTTGGACATGTTGGTGGAGATACTTTAGATGAATGTCTGAAAGCAGATGGTTACAAAAATGGTTTTGAACATAATTTTCAGAGCTTTCGAGTGGTGACAGCTTTGGAGAAACGCTACAAAAACTTTGATGGGCTTAACCTTACTTTTGCTACTTTAGAAGGGATACTCAAGCACTCCTATCCTTATCATAAATCTTTTTTGCCCGAGTATATTCATGAGCAGTTTAACTTAGATAAACACCCGTCTTTCGAGGCAATGATAGTGGACCGTGCAGATGAAATAGCCTATACAAGTCACGATATAGATGATGGTGTAAACTCTGGGCTGATTAGTTTTGAAGATCTTAAAGAGAGTGAACTTGTACGAGAAATACTCAAAAAAGTTGAAGCAGAGGGTGTTGGAGAGGAAGATGATGAGATGTTTCGATATAGATTTAGCTCACACCTTATAAATCATCTTGTTTATTCTCTCCTTGAAGAATCAAAACCGCGTCTTGAAGATAGTACAAATGAAACACCAATAGGTATGAGTAAAGAACTAGAAACACAGCTTAAAAAGCTCAAAAAGCTAATGTTTACAAAGATGTACCAGCATAAAAGTATAGTTCGTAAAATGTATGCAGGAAAACAGGCGATAAAGGGTTTATATAAAGGGTTGATGGAAGAGGAGAAAATGCTTCCAAAGTTTTACTACAAACAACTGCAAACTCGTAAAAAACATAGAGTTATAGCAGACTATATTGCAAGTATGAGTGATAGATATGCTCTAAATTTTTACAATGAAATGTATGGAAAACTTTGATTAATGAAAGTTTTTTTTCTTATAAATCTATTTTTATTCTCTTTACATGCAGCTGATATTGATACAAATACTACAGAGATTGTAGATGAAGGTACAGTAATCCCTTCTGAAGAAATTATGGTTGTTGAGGATAAATCGGGTTTGAGTGATGATGAGATTCGTGCAAAGGCGAAGTTATCAGATGATGTAGAGGATAGAAACAATTCTGTTTCTGTAACAGAAGTTGTAAAAGCACTAGATAAGTCAGGGAATGTAAATATATCTGATATACAACAAGATTTTTCTGAAGTATCACCCTATCCAGTAAAATATGACTGGGTAAAAACAAAATCAGGTGAGTGGTTTAAGGGTAAGATAAAAGCTCTCTATGATGACAAGTTAGAGTTTGATAGTGATGAGATAGGCCTGTATAGTTTTAAGTTTGATGATGTTGTTTGGATAAAGAGTTACCATATCATAAGTGTTAACATAGAAAATCTTGCAACTTTCCCAGGAATTCTGCGTTTAAAAGGGGATAAGCTTACTGTTATTCAAGGAGAGAACAAGTATGAGTTTGCGCGAAAAGATATAGTCTCTTTTGCTCCTG
>JALSMC010000042.1 GCA_026987995.1 Sulfurimonas sp.
CAAATCTTCTTCTGTAGGGTTTTTGATAACCTTATCTTCCCAACCTTTTTTATTCAGTTCACTTATAAGTGCTTCTTCAAATTCACGCTCTGTGGTACATACCATTTTTTATCCCTTCATACTTTAGACAAACATCTTCGATAAAAATGCTTTTTTGAGGTTTTTGAGTTTCTCCAGCTCTTGGTGCTGGAGGTTTATGAGGGAGTCTAGTTTAGTTAAAAACTCTGCAATAGTTTTTTGTTCTTCGATAGAGTTAGGGATAAAAATTTTAATTTTACTCATTACATTATTCATTAGTTTTGGGTTTCCAACATAAGATACATGTTTCCATGCGATACTATCTAGTATTTCGGAAACAGCTTGATTAGCATAACCTTCTTTTGATAACAAAACACCATTTACATTTGTACTATAGAACTTTCCTTGTCTGTATTTTACAGTCCCTGCATTTGCTCCATCAGTTGTCCAAGTAATTGCATTTTCAAAAAGATATTTTTTATAATATCCTAATAAACCATTATTTTTAGTCTGAGATGAATAAACAGGATAAGGCATTTCTGTAGATTTTTTATCATTTGTTTCAGTAGCAGATAAAACATTGCCTCTTGTCACAATAAATAAATCACCTATTTCTTTCTCCTCCCACTCCCCACTAAACCCCTTAAAGCGAATCTCAGGGGTGGTGGCACCATCTTTTGGGAACATCTTTTGAAGCATCGCTTTTTTGAGGCTTTTGAGTTTATCCTCTTTTTTAGCTTTCTCCTCTATGAGTCTGTCTAAATGCTGGAAGTAGTTGCCTATTTTGGTTTGTTCTTTTATATTTGGAATAAAAACATTTGTTGATTGAACTAATTCACTATTTAAATTAATAACAACTCCACCAGAAGCTAAGGCTTTATACTGGTTTAGCATATATTCAGAAGATAGTAATTGCAATAAATATTCTAAAGAAAATCTCTTTTTTTCATCACGGATTAACAACCAACCATCATGGATGCATCCATCAATTGCCATAATATAAGGTCTTCCAAAGCTCATAGAATTTGAGAGTATTAAATCTCCTTTATAGACTTTTCTAGAATGTTTTTCGCCTTCGGGAATTATTCTCTCTTTTGTTTTTGTTATGTATCGTGAGCCAGTTGCCACATCACCAATTTTAATCCAATTTATACCATTTTTTGATTTAGTAATAAAATTTTCTATTGGTCTTGGTGAGCCACCTCTCTGAATTAAAGTACATTGACCAAATTTTTCATCTTTCCACTCCCCACTAAAACCTTTAAAACGAATTTGAGGTATATTACATTTATTCGTCATTCACTTCATCCTCTAAAAGATCTTGAAATGCTTTTAATCCTTGCATATCAAACTCGCCACCATCAAGTTCATCTATTATTAGAGACAACTCTTTTTGGGTCTGTTTAATCTCATCTTCTACATTTACTAAAGTAGTTTCATACTTTTGTTCTAAAGACTGAAGGGTGTTTGTTAAGTTATCTATGACTACCTCTGGAAGTTTGTTAAGTTCCCTTAAAAGTGGTTCTATCCATTTTAATTCAAGGAGTTCATAAACTTGTGCATCATTGAGAGTTTCTATAGTCTCTTTTGTAAGTAGATGAAAGGCTATAGCTTGTGCTTTTACTTCTTTTTTAAGTTCAGCTTCGTCAGTAAGTAGACTATCAATAAGAACAATTTTACTCTCATAGGTATCTTCTTCAAAAGTAAATTGTGCTTGTAATTCCTTCATATAGCTTTCAACATTTTTCTTGCCGAAGGTAGCATCTTTATTGGCTATAACCTTACTCCAAGACACTTCTTTATGATTTTGTATAAATTCAATCTTTTCAGGTTTTTTTGCTTTGTTTTCAAGAAGCTTCATATACTTCTTGAGTAGACTAATCTCTTCACTCTCTATATCTGCATAAATCTCTTTAAGAGCATTTGTTATCTCTTTTTTTACAAAAGTATCATTCTTATCATTAAGAATACTTGTATCTTTTTCTTCTTCACTTAGAGAGTCAATAATCTCTTCATACTTAGCTGTTATCTCTACTAGTTTTTGCTCTTTGGTTAGTAAGGCTTCAAGTTCATCTTTTAAGTAAGTAATTTGTAGCAATTCAAAAGGCATCACATGCCCTATCCATCCATCTTGCACCTCTTGCTCTTTACCATCTTTCTTTTTTAGCACCATATTAGGGTTCACTTGCTTTGTTGCGTTAAAGCCCTCTGTCTGTATGATTTCCAAATCGACTGCTATATTGAGCCAGTTGTCATTGAGTAACTGATAAGCTTCGTATTTATCTATGAGAGCAATATCTTCTAATCGCTTGAAAATATCATCACTTAGTAGAGTTTCCTCTTTTTGAATGTGTAGACTCTCTATCTTCTCTAAGAGTTCACGTTTAAGAAAACTGTTAAAATCACCAAATGAAGTATCAAACTTCTCTATAAATGTTAGTACATCACTATGCTCTGTGATAGTTTCTTTTATGTTATCAGTTTTGAGTTGTGTATAGGCACCAGAAACATCTTCAAAAAGTGCCATTTTTAAAGTAGGGAAAGCTTGCCAATACTCATCTAGTCTCTCTATCTCATACTTTGGCATACCGCCAAACATCGTGGCATAGATGTCAAAACTCTCCGCTTCTGCTGAGCTATCTACATAACGAGGAATGTTTAAGTTATATTCATTCTCACGGATAGCTTCACGGCTTACTACTTTTGAGTACTTCGCTATGGTTTTTCTCTCTATAACTGTATCGGCTATCTTTTTAATGTCACTTGCTCTTAACTTGTTGTTTTTACCAACCTTTTCAAAACCTTTTGAGGCATCTATGATGAGTATGTCACTGTTATCTCTTTGCTGTTTTAACACTAAAATAACAGTAGGTATCCCTGTCCCAAAAAAGATATTTGCAGGCAAACTGATGATGGTGTCGATATGGTTTTGTTCTATAAGGTTTTTTCGTATCTGACCCTCTTCACCACCACGAAACAAAACACCATGAGGTAACACTATGGTCATGATACCATCAGGCTTGAGGTGGTAGAGGTCATGGAGTAAAAAGGCATAGTCCGCTTTGGTCTTTGGTGCAAGCCCAAAACGAGCATATCTAGGGTCTGACTCTTTGTCTGTAGAGTCCCACTTTTGTGAGTAGGGAGGGTTGGAGACAACTGCATCTATGTAGAGTGGGTCATAAGTGCCTACGGGGTCACTTTCATCAAAGTAGGGCCAATCTTCCTCTAGTGTATCGCCGTTTCGAGTGTGAATGTTGTTTGGGAGTATGCCACGCATCACTAAGTTCATACGGGTGAGGTTGTAGGTGTTTTTCTTGAGCTCTTGTGCAAAGTACTTGATGTTGTTTGCATCGTCCATGTGTTTAGCTACAGAGTTACCTATGTTTATGAGTAGAGAGCCTGAACCACTTGTAGGGTCGTAAATCTGTATCTCTTTTTTATCTTTGAGGGCATGTGCTACTATCTCAGACATAAGTACAGAGACCTCATGAGGCGTATAAAATTCTCCCGCCTTTTTCCCAGCAGTCGCTGCAAACATACTAATGAGATACTCATAGATAAACCCCAGCACATCGTAATCTTGCTTAGAGTTCATCGGTATATCTTTTATGAGATGAATGAGTTGGCTTATAGCTTTAGTCTGTGAAGCAGCACTCTCTCCAAGCTTACTCAGACCCGTTTGGAGTGTTTCAAATATACCATCAAAGAGCTTTTTGTGTGCAGGAGAGATTAACCGCTCAAACGCAGAGAGTGCATCTCTTACATTTGAGACATCAAAATCACTACCTAATTTTATCCATGTAGAAAAGAGGTTATCGTAAGAGATAAAAAAACCAAGATTTTCTTTAAAATACTCTACACTCTCACTATCTTCTTCAGTTAGGTGTATTAAGTCCTCTTGAGTATAGCCCTCTTTAAGTGCAAATTGTTCCTCTTTGTCACACAGGTACTTGTAAAATATAAAACCCAAGATATAATCTTTATACTCATTTGCTTCAATCTTTGACCGCATTTGATTCGCAGATTCCCATATTTTTGCAGCTAATTGTTGTTTATTCAAACCCATATCCTATTGTCTTGTTCATTACCATCACTTACCCTAGAAAATAATTTATATTATTATACATTTAAATTGTTAGGGTATGGGTGTGAGTTTTTATTTAATCACCCACACACCACTCTTCAAACTCCCTTGACGCTCCACTATGCCCTGCTCTTTAAGCTTAGCAATATCTCTTTTGATGGTCTTATCGCTAACCTCACAACGTTGTGCCAGTTGCTCTATGGTGATAGAACTATTTTCAGCTATCAATGACACTATTTTGTCTAGTCTATTTAATGGGACATTATTAG
>JALSMC010000043.1 GCA_026987995.1 Sulfurimonas sp.
AGATACTTTTATCTCTGTCTCTATTGAGATGCCAAAAAATGTAAAAAAAGCGACACATAAAAGAGTTGTAAAAACTGCGCCGGTTGTGAAGAGTGCGCAAACAAATGTAAAAAAAAATATAGATGTTAATGACCTTTTCTCTGATGTTTGGACACCAAAAGTAACAACGAAAAAGAGAAAAATCAACTCCAAACGACTTCAAGATATTGCAAAAAAAATAAAAACTGTAGATAGCAGTAAAATAGATAACAGCTCTGAAAAAAAGCTACAAGAGAAAATTTCAAAAGATGATAAGAAAAATCAGCAACTCTCAACAGCTCGTGAAGTTAATGAATATTTAGCTAAAATTCAAGCAATTGTTTATCAACATTTTCATGTGCCACCAAATAGTGAAGGTAACAGTGTTAAGAGTGTTATTGAATTAGACCCTTTGGGTAGAATGACAGATTTTCGAATTTTAGAGTATTCCTCAAATGCTGCTTTAAACAGCGAAGTGGATAAAATTAAAGAGAGATTAAAAGATGTCGTGTTCCCTGCAAATCCGGAGGGTAAATCAAGTAGAACTATTGTGGTACTTATTTCTAAGGAGTAGTTTTTGAAAATTATACTGTCGTTATTAATGTTGTTTAGTCTTATGTTCGCTGATGATGCAACTATTCAGGTGATCAAAAAAGTTGATACTTTACCTACTATTGCTGTTGAAGATGCTTCAACGGATTATGATGATACATTTCGATTGCGTTTTTTTAAATCTATTATTGCAGATTTAAATGTTTTATCGATTTTTAATGTCGATAGGCATCACCAGTTAGCTCTATTTGATGATTCAGATGTGAATGTAGCAGATAAAGATATGGCATATGTTTTACGCTATAAACTTGAACAGGATGACAATAACGCTCTTGCTGTTAGTATTAAGTTATTTAATAATGACAATGTTGTCTTTTCTAAAAACTATAAAGTTCCAAAATCTGATGTTTATATGTTTGTATCTCACGCAATTGCATATGATTTAAATGAGTTTATGGGACAACCTTCTGTAGCATGGATGAAAAGAAAAGTAATCTTTTCTAGAGTTGTTAAACCCAAAGAGAGTGAAATAGTTTTAGCAGACTATACACTCTCTTATCGACATGTTGTTTTAAAAGGTGGATTGAACCTATTTCCAAAATGGGCAAATAAAGAGCAGACAGCTTTTTACTTCACTTCCTTAAGTGGTGCAAAACCGACATTAAAGTATGTAAATATAAAAAATGGCAATGTTAAAACTATTCTCTCTTCTGATGGAATGTTAGTCTGTTCTGATGTTAGTGAAGATGGAAAACATCTTCTTTTAACCATGGCTCCTCATGGACAACCAGATATTTATAATTACAATGTTCAAACACATAAATATAAGCGTTTGACAACCTATAGTGGTATTGATGTAAATGGACAGTTTATGGGAAAAAATAAGATAGTCTTTATCTCTTCTCGTTTAGGTTATCCAAATCTGTTTTCTAAACGATTAGATACGAATGAAGTAGAGCAGATGGTCTATTATGGTAACAGTAATGTTGCTTGTAGTGTTCATGGTAACTATGTTGTCTATACAGCACGAGAGACTTCTAATGAATTTAGTCAAAATACGTTTAATTTACAGTTGATATCTACTAATACTGACTATATTCGTCGACTGACTGCAACTGGTGTAAATCAGTTTCCTCGATTTTCTCGAGATGGTGATGCTATTCTTTTTATTAAAAACTATAAAGGTCAAAGTGCTATTGGTGTTATTCGCTTAAAATATAACAAAAACTACCTCTTTCCTCTTAGATTTGGTAAAGTTCAGTCATTAGATTGGTAAGTTACTTTTTTTTTGCTATAATAATTTCAGATTAATATTTAAGGATATAGGTATGAAAAGTATAGTACTTTCTGGTGTTGTTGCAGCACTTTTAGTTTTTAGTGGATGTTCTTCAAAGGAACCAGCAGTTGATACACAAGCAGCAAATTCTGCACAAGCAACTACAGAGGTTCAAGCTCCTGCTACTGAAACTGTTTCAAGTGAAAATAGTGTTGTTGACTCTAGTACAAACAGTGTGTCAATGACAGCAGATGAAATTCAAAGTAAACTACCAACAGTCTATTTTGCATTTGACAAATACAACATTACTCCTGATATGCAAGCTCGTATTGATGCAGCGGCAGAACTAGGAAAAGAGGATGTTGCAAAATCTTTAAATGTTAAACTTGAAGGTAACTGTGATGAGTGGGGTAGTGATGAGTACAACTTTGCACTTGGTCTTAAACGTGCAAATGCAGTGAAAAAAGCTTTAGTTGCTGATGGTATTGATGCTTCTCGTATCTCTATGGTAAGTTACGGAAAATCAAATCCTGTATGTACAGAACATACAAAAGAGTGTTGGGCAAAAAATCGTCGCGTAAACTTTAAACTTCTTCCATAGTAAAAGTAGTTACTATGAAATATAGAGCAATAGTATCTTTACTTATTGCTTCTGTTCCAACAATTCTCTTAAGTGCTGAACCTTCTGCGTTTGGTGCTGGAGATCTCTCTAATCCTAAGCCTTATGGGTTAACTTCTGGTGAAAAAGTAATTTTAGAAACAAAAGATCAACTTAAAAAAGTTGCTTTGAAAAGTAACTCGCAAGCAAGTCGTTTGGATTCATTACGAGAGAGAATTGATGGTCTACAGAGCATTGTTGAGGGTATTGGAAGAAAAACACATAATAATCAGGTACATCTTCAAGAATTAAAAGAGAACCAAACCAAAAGTTTGGCAAACATTGCAGAGTATGAGAAACGCCTTAGTGATTCTATAGAAGCGAACAAACAGGCTTTAGAAGAGGTTCAAACAACCTTGTCAGATATTTCTCAAAACTATGTCTCAAAAGAGCAATATAATGAGCTTGTAAAAAGTGTCAACGATTTTAAAAATCTTGTCGCTAAAGAGCTTAAGATCGGTAAAGGTACGCACAAATTATCAAAAATAAGCACTGCAAAACTTTATAATCAGGCAAAAGCATATTATAGTAAAAGATACTATAGTAAAGCAATTGATGCTTATGAAGAACTCATAAGACGAAACTATAAACCTGCGTATGGAAACTATATGATTGGTGAGATGAATTTTAAGCGTAAAAATTATGCAAATGCAATAGCATACTATAAGAAAAGTTCTGCTTTGTATTCAAAAGCGACATATATGCCTACACTTATGTTACATACGGCAGTAGCTATGCAAAGAACAGGAGACAAGTCTCACGCAAAAGCTTTTTATAATGCAATTATTGCAAAATATCCAAATACGCCAGAGGCAAAGAAAGCAAAAAGTGCTTTAGGGAAATAGTATAATAGTGGATTTTCAGTTTAGATAAGAGTATTTATGCTAGAATCCACAAAACAAATATAAGGTAATGCAATGGCAATAGAGCAAAATCAAATCGTATCTTTAGAGTACGAGGTAAAAGATGGTGATACTGTAGTAGACAGTAATGTAGGTGGACAACCTTTAGTATTTATGTTCGGAAAAGGGCAAATAATTCCAGGTCTTGAAGCTGGTATTGAGAAGATGAATATTGGTGAAAAAGGTGATGTACTTGTAAAAGCAGCAGATGCGTACGGTGAATATAATGCAGATGCAACACAAGAAGTTCCAAAAGATCAATTTGCCGGGATTGAACTTAGTGAGGGTATGACACTTTATGGTCAAGGCGAAGATGGCTCAACGGTACAAGTTGTTGTAAAAGAAATTAAAGATGATTCTGTTATTATTGATTTTAACCACCCATTGGCTGGAAAAGATCTAATGTTTACAGTAACGATCAATAATGTAAGAGATGCTTCTGCTGAAGAAGCAATGACTGGTGTACCTGCTGAAAACAAACAAGAAGCTGATAGTTGTTGTGGAACTGGTGGCGGCAGCGGCTGTGGATGTCACTAATTTTATAACTGAATCTTCAGCCTCAAATCAGGCTAAGAAAACAGCATCACTTCTTAAGACATTAAGTGTAAACGCACTTATTATGGGTGAGAATGGTGTTGGTAAAAGAACATTAGCTTCTTTTATCCTTCCAGAAGCATCTATAATAGATGCTTCAAACTTTGAAGAACTTTTGATTTCTCTTGAGAGTTCTGATGAGTTAATCATAACAAATATAGATAATTCCCCTAATTTAAATAGAGTTGTAGAAGCTATTAAAGAGAATGATATTCGCATTGTCGCAACAGCTAAACAATCATTTTCAAACAGATTGATAGATGAGATTTTTAGTGTTAAATTTGATATTCCACCGTTGCGTGAGAGAGAAGAAGATGTTGCTCTATTAATCAAAAAATTTGCGTT
>JALSMC010000044.1 GCA_026987995.1 Sulfurimonas sp.
AATGTTAAACTTTTGTGCAACTTGGACTAAACCTTTGAGGGTTTTTGGTAGTGCTTGTATCTCTGCTTTTTTGAAGCCTTCACTAGCAATTATCTTACTTTTGAGGTACTCTTTTGCATCTTTTACTAAGACCTTTAGCTCTGCTTGAGTCATATTTTTTGTTATCTCTGGATTAAGTTCAAATGCTAGCTTACTATCTTCTTTTCTTTCACCTTTTAACAACTCTAACAAGGAAGCACCTTTTAAAGATTTTGAATCCTGTACTCCTTCTTCATCAAGTGCTAAAACTAAAGCACCATTTTGAATAAGCTTATCATCTTTTTTTGTACTGGCACCACGAAGGAGTTCAGAAAAAGAGAGTGTTGGCTCTCCTTCTTCTTGAGGTGCTAGTGATAGAGGGGAAGATGGAGTAGTAGTCGCTGTTTTACTCTCTAATGAAATCATCTTATGCTCCTATTTTTCCGTCATTTAACGGATATTTTTAATAAATATAGCATTTAGTGTTCCATTTACTAAATACATTTTCACTCTTGTCGATGTTATGATTATGAAAATATTATCCATCTTCCTTTTAGTCACGCTACTCTTTGGCGAACATATTTATGAGAAAAAAATATCTAAAGAAAATAGAGAAGCGATGCAAAATAAAAAGATAAAATGTAGATGGGTATGTGATAAGAAAGTGTATAAAGAGCAGCGTATTGCAGAAGCAGTCTCTTTTTACAGAAACTCTAAACGCTATAAATTTGAGAGTGAAGGGTTTCAGTAAGAGACCATAAATAATTTCACAGCCAATGAGAAGAGAAGCTATGAGATACAAGGCGAAAGTCCGTAGGAGCTACGAGTAGCTTCAAGGATTTTCAACGAAGTAGATTGTAGCTTCTCTTCTCACCCGTAGGGCAACATTTAAAAGATTCATCTCTTTCGTTGAACTTCACTTAACGATGCTCGCATCGCCAAGCAAAGGTCGCCTTGAATCTAAACCTTTTAAATGTTGTTGGTTGTGAAGTTATTTATGGTCTCTTACTTAGTAGTTTCGAGTAAATCTATCTAAACAGTGCAGGTCGTGCTTTAAAAAAGTACTTGTACTATCTTGCATATTAGACATCAGACTTACGGCATCTTCTCCATCGCTAGGATAAGAGAGTAAAAAAGCACCTAAAAACTTTGCAAAAAACTCATCAAACATCTTTTTTACTATGTCGGCACCATACTTATCAGTATAGGGCAGAACAAAAAAGTAATCAGTTCCATCATGCACTATAGAATCAGATGTACGGAGTATCTCCGTTAAAGAGGCATCTATCACATCAGGAGCTATTCCCTCAAAGTTACAGTACAAAAGAGTAAAACTCTCAGCACGATTCTCATCAAGTCTTTGAGCTATACCCATGTTAAGACTTAGTAGTTCTTTAAAGTTGTCAAATGAAAAATGTATTCCAGCCATGCCCTCACCTTAAAATCGATTTACTTAAGTATAGCAAAAAAACTATAAGTTTTGCATATTTCTCTTAGCCAATAATATAACAATTTCGTCCACTATCTTTTGCCACATAAAGTGCATTGTCAACTCTTTTAAAGAGAGATTCGTTTCTATCTCCATCCTTATAAACAGTTACACCGTAAGAAGCTGTAATCTTTGGGAGATCTAAAATTTTTATTTTATTAATATTTCTTTGTAATTTCTTGACTAACTTTTCTAACTCATTCATCTTTACATGTCTAGCAATAACTACAAATTCTTCTCCACCCCAACGTGCTAAAAAGTCATCACTACGAATGGACTTTTGTAAAACTTTTGCTAAACCTTGGAGGACTTTGTCACCAATCACATGCCCATAGTTATCGTTGATAAGTTTAAAATGATCTATATCTATAAGTATCAAACCAAAAGACTCATCATATCTTTGAGCAGATGCTGTACTCCTCTCTATCGCTTTGATGTACTCCGCTCGATTATAAAGTCCAGTTAGTGAATCATGAGTTGAGATCTGTTCGAGTTCATCAGTCGTAATTTTTATAAGGTGTGTAAGTGCCTTTTTTATAGGATCAACAGCTAACTTAGGAATAGTTTTCAAGCTGCGTTTAGAAAGTATCTTTGATTCTGAGAGTATCATAAAAGTCGTTGTTACATTGAGTAACTCATTTGCATCTCTTGATTGGAAAAACTCTCCATAGGTAAAAAATCCAGCTGAGTTGGCAAGCGAAGCTAAAAGGTTAAGCTCATCTTGTAGTTTTTCAGCTAAAAGATTTTTTCTTGCTAAACAGGAGTAGATATAGACTGCTTCACTTGGATACTTTAGTAGTTTATTAAAATGTTTTTCAAGATTATCTACTAAGTCTCCAATATTTGCGAAGCTAAAACGTACTCTATCTCCCTTTTCAAAATGCCCTGCAAAAGCAAGTGCCTTGTTTTCCACAACCCCTACAGGATCTCTAGCAACGCAAAGGGAATCTTTTTGCATTATAAGGGGAAAAGACATACAAGAGGAGGGAAGGTCTGCAATAATATCTTTACCAAGGTACTTTTCATAGACATCTAAAATATCTATTCCATCGAGCTCGTAGATGATATTACCCTTACATTTTGTAACTACCATCTCTTTTCCTATGGCAGTCCAGTTCAAAAGATAATCTGCATTGACTATCAAGGCATCGCCACTAAGTGTTGCAATAATGCAGCCATTATCTGTACTATTCTTGTCGTTAAAGACAAATGTCTCTTTAAATGCAGAGTTGTCTCCCGCTCTTCCCCCTGCTATCATAATATCTGGACAAATATCATGCAGTTTATTTAAAAAAAGTTCTGTATCGCTTTTAAGCCCATCTGAAAATATTATGAGTGCTTTTGTATCTTCAAATATGAGCTCTTTTTTTAAACCATCTAAAGAGATATTTTCATCAAAATCATACAGTTTACTTCTAAGAACAGTTTTTTCAAAGAGGGAAAACGAGAGCAATATAGTCTCCTCTTGCATAGAACTATTATCTATTTCGCCACTTGTTGTAGTTCCTATAATCTGAGAATTTTTGAGAGTATCTTTTAAAAATGAGCTAAGGTCAAGAAGTTTTTTTTCTCAATAACACCTGAAAAAATTTGGATTAAAATATTATCATACTCGAAGAGTTGCTCTTTTTCTATAAAATCAACAAGAGTATTATTCGTAGAATACCTGTGTGTTAGCATTTTCATTTTTACTACCTTTACGAATAACTATTCAATATATTAACACTCATAGTAAAAATAAAAGCTTAAACTCAATCATTTAAGCTTACAAGTTCTCCTCTTTTGAGTTTTGCAATTTTGCCACGAAACTTTCTGATATAAAAAGCTTTCTCTTCAAAAGAGATGTTATGTGCTAAGTTTACCTTGCGAAGCTCTCTCTCATAGTAACGCGAAAGAAAAGTAACTAGCTCTGCATTTAATGCTTCTTCATCTGCTAAAACCACAATACTCTCATCTACGATGATAGACATAAGTTCAGGGGCATCTGTTTTACCTGCAAGTGCTAAAGAAAACTCTCGTGAGTGAAACTGTAAAAGTGAGGGGTCTAAAACATCAAGAATTTGGCTAACTAGTTCTGGTTTTTCAATAACAGTTTTTATAAGCGTTAGTTCCCAAAAATCTTTATGTGAGTTTTTTTGCATAAGTGGGACATTACTATTTTGCTGATTGTTATTATGGATTCTAACTAGTGAAGGAGAGACTCCCATACCACCTAAACGCGAGGCTAGGTATGTCTTGTACTCTTCTTGTAGTAGAGGGGAGAGTGTTTTTAAGTAACTAATGCCCTCTCCCATACAAGACTCTTTCTCTTTTGGATTAGAGAGGTCAAAGAGAGAAAGTATCTCATCTAAAACAAACTCTATAAAAGGTTTAGGATCACGAAACATATCGGCTAACTCTTCAACTCGACCATCTTTTACCATATCAGCAGGGTCAAGTCCTCCCTCAAAGACAACAACACCACCGTTAAATCCACTTGCACTCAAAAGTTTAGATGCTTTGAGTGCAGCGGCTCGACCTGCTTTGTCGCCATCATATGCCATCACAACTCGTGGAGTTCCTTTTCGTAAGAGGGGTAAGTGCTCAACTGTCAGTGCCGTTCCAAGAGTAGCCACTGCATTATCAAAACCTGCTTGATGGAGCATGATAACATCCAAATAACCCTCAGTGATGATAATCTCTTCTTTTTTATAGAGAGCTTTTTTTGCCAAGTGATAGGCATATAACAAACGTGACTTGTTAAAGTAAGCTGTCTCAGGAGAGTTTACATACTTAGCATTATGTCCTGTGATAGTACGGCCACCAAAACCAACGATGCTACCATTTGCAGA
>JALSMC010000045.1 GCA_026987995.1 Sulfurimonas sp.
GAGTATCTTTTTTTGAATCTATCACTAGCTTTTCATACTCTTTGGGAGGTTTTGAAGTATTAACTTCTACTAAATCAAAACTTCCTATTTTAAGCATATCTATGCTCACAGCAGGCTCAAACTCTTTAATGTTTTTTTGAACTATGTGTGAGATTGCAGAGTCTGCTTGATCGGTGCATGCCTTTACATGACCTGCTATAAAATGAAGTTGCTCTACTTCTGCACACTCACCAACAGCATAGATATCTTTATCTTCACTCTGCATATAAGTATTTGTCAGAATCCCTTTCTTTGATTTTAGAGTATCTTTAAAATTTTCTATATTTGGTTTTATTCCAACTCCAAAAATAATAAAAGGGTTTTTAATCTCTAGGTTTTTTGTTTTAAGAAGAACTATCTCTTTATTTAAGATAATTTTATCTACAATTTCATCATCAAAAGATATCTGAATTTTTCCATTTTTAATGTATGCATCTTTGATAATTTCAATAGAATCTTTTGAAAGATCCTTACTATAAATGTGCTTTGACCTTAAAAGTAATGTAACTTTAGTAACACTTGGCATAGTATTTAAAGTTTCAAGGAGTTCTAAACTTATAGGACCGCCACCTACTACAAGAACTTCTCTATTATTTATGCCAGTTTCAATCTTTTTGCAATCAACTGCACTTCTAAAGACTGCTGCATTTTCAACTCCTTTTATATCAAAAAGTGTAGTAGGGGTGGAACCAGTAGCAACAATGAGCTTATCATAAGAAAACATGGAGGATTCAGAGAAGATTCTTTTGGATTTTCTATCTATTTTATTTATTTTTTGATTTAGTTCTAGTTTGACTAAAGGGTCAAGGGGTAGTGATATGTCATTAATCGTTTTACTTTTATCAACCAATCTACATAGATGAATTCTATCGTAAGGTAGATACTCTTCATCACTCACTATCATAATATCCAAAGAAGTATCTTGTTTTCTCAAGTTGTTAGCTAAATATACAGCAGATATACCACCACCAATAATCACTACTCTCATATTATTCCCCTAATACTAAATAAAACAATTTATGAACCATTATAAAATAAATTAAAAAAAAAAAATCTAAAAGATAAAAAACTTTTTTTCACTCTCTAAATCAAGAGCTAATCTAATCACTTTACCTCTTTTTAACAACAAAAGAGGTATAATCTCCAAATTTTAAAAGGATGACCATGAGAATTCGTAAACGCGCCCTAACATTTGAAGATGTACTTTTAGTACCTCAATATTCCGAAGTTCTTCCAAAAGAAGTATCACTAGAAACAAAACTTACAAGAAATATAAAACTAAAAATCCCTATGGTTTCAGCTGCTATGGATACAGTAACTGAGTACCGTGCTGCTATTGCTATGGCTAGACTTGGTGGTATTGGTATCATCCATAAAAATATGGATGTTGAGACTCAAGCTAAACAAGTAACTAAGGTAAAAAAATCTGAAAGCGGAATTATAATAGACCCGATTTTTGTTCATCCTGATGCTACTTTAGCTGATGCAGAAAAACTTATGAAAGAGTATAAGATATCTGGTGTTCCTGTTGTTGATGGACACAACAAACTTTTAGGTATTTTAACAAACCGTGATATGCGTTTTGAAAAAGATATGCGTAAACTTGCATCTGAAACTATGACTAAGATGCCACTTATCACAGCATCTAAAGGAATATCTCTTGATGATGCTGGAGATATTATGCATAAGAACAAGATAGAAAAATTGCCTATCATTGATGATGAAGGATTTTTAAAAGGTCTTGTTACTATAAAAGATATCAAAAAACGAATAGAGTATCCTAACTCAAACAAAGACTCTTTTGGTCGCCTAGTTGTTGGTGCAGCTATTGGTGTTGGTCAGTACGATAGAGCTAGAGCTCTTGTAGATGCGGGTGTTGATGTTTTAGTTCTTGACTCTGCACATGGTCACTCAAAAGGTATCCTTGATACTGTTCGCAAGATTAAAGAGACTATGGAAGTAGATGTTATCGCTGGAAATATTGCAACTAAAGAGGCAGTTCTTGCACTTATAGATGCAGGAGCTGATGCTGTTAAAGTTGGAATCGGACCAGGTTCTATCTGTACTACTCGTATAGTTGCAGGTGTTGGTGTACCTCAAATCTCTGCAATAGATGAGTGTGCTGAGGCTGCTCGTCCTCATGGTGTTCCTGTTATAGCCGATGGTGGTATTAAGTACTCTGGAGACATCTCAAAAGCTTTAGCTGTTGGTGCTTCATGCATCATGGCTGGAAGTCTTTTAGCGGGAACTGAAGAATCACCAGGTGATACTATTATGTTTCAAGGGCGTCAGTATAAATCTTACCGTGGTATGGGAAGTATTGGAGCGATGCAAAAAGGTTCAAATGATAGATATTTTCAAGAGGGAACTGCTGCTGATAAGCTAGTTCCAGAGGGAATTGAAGGTCGTGTACCATTTCGTGGTTCTATCGCTGGAATTGTACACCAAATGATGGGCGGACTTCGTGCTTCTATGGGTTACTGTGGAAGTGAAACTATAGATATGTTTTGGGAAAAAGCAGAATTTGTAGAGATTACATCTGCAGGACTTAAAGAGTCTCATGTTCATGATGTTATCATTACACAAGAAGCTCCTAACTACCACGTCTAGTATTTAATAGAGAGACTTCATAAGTTTCTCTTTATCGACTGAGTCTGATGCCTTATCTGTATCTACACTTTTTGTAGCACCTGCATAATCACCTTGAGATATAGCTGTAACAGCTTTTGTTTTATCCACAGAATCACTAGCTTTATCTTTATCAACAGAAGCAACAACACCATTCATATCAAAAGCAAGTAGACTACAACTCACTAGAGCAGCAGAGACTATAATTTTTTTCATTTTCTATCCTAATATTAATTTTGCATATTGTATCAAATTATATACTAAGTTTACAATAAATAATTTCTCCTATTGGCTCTATTTTTAAAAAACTAAAGTGTTACTTAATACCAAGCTCACTAAAAAGTCCCTCAAAATACTCACTTATTGTTAGTAGTTCTTCTGTTATTATTCCAAATGCTTTATCTTCAGCATAAGCCTCTTCTAATCGTTTAAAACTTTCACTTTTTTCTGATTGTGTAAGGTTTGTTGTTGTTTCAACTGCTGTTTTTATTGCCTGTAAATGCCCGTGATGTTTGTGTGAACTCATTTTATTTCCTTTTTATTTAATAATCTGTATATTTACCATCAGCCACATCAGTAGCTATAGCATCTAGTTTTTCTTGTAAAATACCGAGTAGTATTTCTGCCACTTTCTGATCATCAGCCTCTGGTACATCCCAGTCTGTTATTGTCATATTCGCTTTAAAAAGTAACTCTAATGCTTTTTGTATTTCAGATTTTCTACTCTCTAAATCTTTTTCTATTGCTTGCATAATATTTTTTCCTTCTTATCTCTTTTAATTATTGTACTCTTATTTTATTATAGTTTATATAACAAAGGGAAATAAATCTACTGTTTAACTTAATTATGCTATTTTATAAAAAATATTGGGAGTTATTATGGTTAATACTGTGCATTATGCTGGATTTTGGATTCGTTTTCTCGCTTCACTACTTGACACTATTTTTCTTGCTCTGCCTGTTGGAATTGTTATCTATTTTTTAAGTAATGGCAACTGGTTTGATTTTTCTCAATATCAACACAATGTCATGATGGCGATGAGTGGTAATTCTCGTGCCCTAGACAATCAACCCATAACTTCATTAAAATGGGAACTCATTTTTGAAGTCTCTGTTTTACTTGTGACTATGATTTTTTGGAAACGCTGGCGTGGAGCTACTCCGGGGAAAAAGTTTGTTCATATAAAAATAGTAGATGCCAAAACACTTGAAGATATTACAAATACCCAAGCCATTACTCGTTCTTTTGGTTATATTGCTTCTACATTTGCATTTTTGATTGGTTTTTTGATGGTGGCTATAAGGAAAGATAAAAGAGGTCTACATGACCTCTTAGCAGGGACAGTTGTAATCTACGACGAAGAGTCTAAGTGATTTACTTCTAAATCACCCTCCTCTTTCTCACTCATAAAAAAACTATCTACACTTATGTTTTTAAACGCAGCATTGATAGAGGTAAAGAGTTGTGGAAAGTCTTTCTCCATTTTTGCGAGCATCTGTTTTGTGCTCTCTCTTGCATGTGGCATTTTCACATCAAAACGCATAGCAGGACAGGCTTCATCGCCTATGGCTTCTATCTCATTATCTACTACAAATGCACGAAGTTGGCGTTCACGCATTTGAATCAGAGGACGGATG
>JALSMC010000046.1 GCA_026987995.1 Sulfurimonas sp.
ACCCCTCTTTAGCTGTTTTTACTTACCTTCGTCAAGAGTGCCTGCGTTGTCATACAGGAAGTAAGGGTCGCTCCAAACGCGGTGACTTTAGAGGGATAGGTTGTGCTTCTTGTCATGTGCCTTACTCAAATGAGGGCTTCTATGAGGGTAATGACCAAACCATAGATAAAAAATCTCCTGGTCATATGCTCTCGCATCAGATACAATCATCTAGAAAAGTAAAGGTAAACATACACGATGTTAAGTACTCAGGTGTTCCAGTTGAGACCTGCTCAACTTGTCATAACCGTGGTAAACGCATAGGTGTTTCTTATCAAGGGCTTATGGAAACTGCATACAATGCAACATTCGATGATGAGGGAAACGGACAGCCTAAACTTCACACCAAACGCTACTTACATATGAAAGAGGATGTTCACAACAAAAAAGGGATGTTATGTCAGGATTGTCATACATCTAACGACTTGCATGGTGATGGCTTTTTAGGTGGAGCAAATTTAGCTGCTGTTGAGATAGAGTGTCAAGACTGTCATGGAACGACTAAAGCATATCCATGGGAGTTGCCTATTGGTTACTCTGATGAGTTTTCTAAAGAGAGAAAAGAAGGTACACCTCGTGGAGTAGCGCAAAATTTAGCTGAGTACTTAAAACAAGGTTATGTGCCAAAAGATAAGGGTGACGGGTTTATTCTTACAGCACGTGGAAATCCACTTCCAAAAGCTATAAAAAAAGGCAATAAAATCATAATGCACTTAGCTTCAGGAAAAGATATCGAGCTTAAACCTCTGAAGCTTTTAAAAGAAGAAAAAAGACTCTCCAAAAAAGCACTTATTGCTATGGATGTTGTCACTGCACATACAGAGGAGTTAGAGTGTTACACTTGTCATGCGACTTGGGCACCACAGTGTTATGGCTGTCATGTAAAGATAGACTATAGCGGTGGCAAATCAAATGTTGACTATGTAAAAGCTTCACATGACCAAGATATACATGGAACAACTGGTGGAATGCGTGACTTGAAGAAGTATCTTGTTCCTGGAAAAGTGACTGAAACTCGTTCATTCCTTCGTTGGGAAGATCCTGCTTTAGCACAAAATGGAGAGGGTCGAATCACCCCTGTTATACCTGGCTGTCAGACAACTATTACAGTCATAGGTGAAGATGGAAAAGCACTGCTTCAAAACCATATATTTAAAGTGAAAAATGTAGAAGGTGCGGGCGAAGAGGGGCAAAATGCTATAGATATGTCACCAGTTCAGCCTCATACAATTCAAAAAGAGGCACGTAACTGTGAGTCTTGTCATGTTTCAGACAAAGCATTAGGGCTAGGTATCGGCAGTAGTGCTGATTGGAGTAAAACTACCATAGTAGACCTGATGAGTGCAGATGGAAAGATATTACCAAGAAAAACAGATGAACAGATCCCAGGCATACCAAATCTCAAGTATGATTACTCACAGTTTGTTGATGAGAATGGTACTCAGGTTATGACAGTAGGGCATCACTTTAAGCTTTCACAAGCACTAGACAAAGAACAACGTGCAAAACTTGACCGTCGTGGCGTTTGTATGTCGTGTCATATAGACATACCAGAGGGTAGTTTAGGTGTGAGTGCAATGACTCACATCGCAGAGATGGCAGAGATCGAGATAGACAATAAAGAGCATCAAAATATTTTAAATAAAATTTTAAATATTGGTGCAAATACACAACTTGCAGGAGGGGTATTCATTTTACTTGTGTTTATGTATCTTGTATATACTCTCTTCATTAAGAAAAAATCGATAAACCCAAGAAATAGAGGATGGAAATAATCATGAAAAAAATTACACTTATCTTAGCAATGACACTGAGCCTAATGGCAAATGAAATAATACTACAAGAGTCTTGTACCGATGTTAGAACTACAGCAAATAATATTAAAAATATTGTTGCGACAAAAGGTTTAACTGTTTTTGCAATTATCAACCATAGCGGTAATGCTAAAATGGTCGATATGAAACTCAACGAGTCAAAAATGGTCATTTTTGGTAACCCGAAACTTGGTACTGCCCTGATGCAACAAGATATGACTGTTGGACTTGACTTACCACTTAGAATACTTGTTTTTAAAGATAAAGATGGCAAAGTGAAAATGGCATATAGAGATGGTTCTTGGTTGGCTTCAAAACATGTTTTAGATGCACCAAAGAAAGAGCAAAAAATTAATAAAGCAATGGCTATGTTTGTACAAAAAGCGGGACAATGTTCAAAAGATTAACAAAAGAAGAAGCATTAGATTTAATCAAAAATGCTGACTTAAAAGAACTCGGACGACTGGCATCTGCTCGAAAGTTAGAACTACATCCCAAAGGTATTACTACTTTTGTCATAGATAGAAACATCAACTATACTAACATCTGCTGGGTTGATTGTAAGTTTTGTGCATTTTATAGACATGAAAAAGATGCAGATGCTTATGTTTTAACTTTTGATGAGATAGATAAGAAAATAGATGAACTTTTAGAAATAGGTGGAACACAAATACTTTTTCAAGGTGGTGTGCATCCTAAGCTCAAAATTGAATGGTATGAAGATTTAGTAGAACATATTCATACGAAATATCCAAGTATTACTATTCATGGTTTCTCTTCTATTGAACTTGATTTTATCGCTAAAGTTTCTCGTATAACTATACAAGAAGTTCTCTCGCGTTTAAAAGTAAAAGGTCTAGCTTCCATTCCTGGGGCTGGGGCGGAGATACTCTCAGATAAAGTTCGTGATATTATTGCACCTAAAAAGATAGATGCTAAAGTATGGGTTGGTGTTCACCGTGAGGCTCATAAGCTTGACATCATGAGTACAGCGACTATGATGTATGGAACGGTTGAAAGTGATGAAGAGATTATAGAGCATTTTGATATGGTTCGTTCACTTCAAGATGAGACAGGTGGTTTTCGAGCGTTTATTATGTGGAGTTTTCAAGGGAAAAATACTGAACTTTTAAAACTCATCCCAGATATGGAAAAACCATCGTCTAACCGTTACCTGCGTTTACTAGCAGTAGCACGCCTGTACTTAGATAATGTACCAAACATACAGAGTTCATGGGTGACACAAGGTCCATACATCGGTCAGATGGCACTACGTTTTGGTGCAAATGACTTAGGCTCAACTATGATGGAAGAAAATGTAGTAAGTTCTGCGGGTGCAGCTTATGCAATGGCAAAAGAAGAGATGGTACAGCTCATCGAAGATATAGGTGAGATACCAGCAGTGCGAAACACTGCATATGAAACATTGAAAATATTTGAAGCATCTTAGATGAAAATATTTTTTACACTTTTACTACTAGGACAGATTATAATGGCAGCAACAATTGATACAATCGAGATAAATGGTGTAGATGTACCTCTTATATATGAAGAAGATAGCAGACTTCCAATAGTTACATCACAGATAGTTTTTACAAATAGTGGAAGCATTTCAGATATAAAAAAAGCAGGTGTAGCAAAGTTTAGTGCTAAGATTTTTGGTGAAGGTACACAAAAACTAGGTTCAAATGCTTTTGCCGAAAGCTTAGAATCCAAAGCAATTCATATTTCAGCAACTGCGGGGAGTGAAACTTTTGTTATGGAAGTAAGTTCACTTAAAGACGAGTATGAGAACTCTTTAAATTTCTTAGGGATGCTTTTAAAAGACCCAAATTACTCAAGAGAGTCTATGAGTAAAATCAAAACTATGACACTTGGAAGCTTGAGTCGTAAAGAGAATGACTTTGACTACATCGCTGGTCGTGAACTTAAGCAGCTAATGTTTGAGGGGACTGTTCTCTCAAACCCTGCATCTGGTACACAAGAGAGTATAAAGTCAATTCGTGTGACAGATATTAAAAGATTTGTCAAAGAGCATATAGTACTTTCACGTGCAATAATTGTAGTGGGTGGTGATATCTCTTTAGAAGAGGTGAAAAGTAGTATGCAAAAAGCTCTTGCATCTTTAGAAGTTGGAACAGCTGAAGCAGTAGCACACTTTGAAGTAAATAAAAAAGTTCGTAAGTCTATACTTAAACGCGAAACTGAACAGGCATATATCTATTTTGGAACACCTTATAATATGAAAGTAGATGATGCGGATTATTATAAAGCGAGAGTGGCTACATTTATCTTAGGTACAGGTGGTTTTGGCTCGCGTTTGATGGAAGAGATTCGTGTCAAACGCGGTCTTGCTTACTCTGCTTATGCTCGTATTCACATGAGTAAGTCTAGTGCCTATATGTCAGGGTACCTACAAACTAAACTTGACTCTATGGATGAG
>JALSMC010000047.1 GCA_026987995.1 Sulfurimonas sp.
ATAACAAAGATTTCGTAAGTAGTAATATAAATAATTTTGAGGAGTATCAAGAACATATCTTTAAACATAACTATACTCCTGAGTGGGCAGAAGAGATTACAGGAATTTCTGCACTTACTATCAAAAAAATTGCAAGAGATTTTATGGCACATGCGCCAAAAGCTATATATTATCAGGGTCGTAGAACTGCATGGAGCCTGCAAGACTTTCAACTTCGCCGTGCTCAAGCTATTTTTTCAGCACTTGGTGGAGGAATAGATGTCAAAGGAGGCATAGTCTTTGGCTCTAAAATACCTCTTGCTTGGCAGGAAGTTGAGTATCCGACTTATACAAATGCAAAGGGACGTATAGACAAAAATGTTGCGAAGTTTGTTGGTCCAAATGGAAGTTGGATAGGATACCGTAATCTTATAGCAGAGAAAAAAACACCGTATCCCTTACGAGCATTTTTTTCATATAAACAAAACCCGATGCAAGCAGTTCCAAATATAACAAAAACAAGAAAAATGTTTGAAAATCTTGACTTAGTTGTAACAATAGATACTATGCCAAGTGATACAGTAGTTATGTCTGATGTAGTACTACCTGAGTGTACCTATCTTGAGCGAGAAGACCCTGTAAAATCTTTCTCAGGAGTTGAGCCAGCTATCATTTTACGAAACAAAGTGATAGATCCGATGTACGAAACAAAGGCTCTCTTTGACATCCTTAAGGGATTGAGTAAGAAGATAGAAAAACCACTCTTTGAGATCTCTGCAAAATATGATGAAGATTTAGGTGAAGATTTAGAAGATGATGGCTTTGAAGAAACATTTGTAGATAACTACTTTAACATCTCCTCTGCTTATGAATCAACACAAGAAGAGATTAACAAACAAAGAGTCTTAGACTATCATGATGAAGAGGCATATAGACTCTTAAAAGAGAAGGGTGTTTACTATCCTCATATGAATGAGTACTTCAAAAAAATTAATGAAAATGAGTATGAGTATTACCCTGAGGATAAAAAGCACTACCAATCCCGATCTAATGATAAAATAGATGCTCAAGATACTTGTGTAGATGAAAAGGCAATGGCTGCTCTAAAGAAAAACTTTCGAACAAGTTCTGGAAAAGTAGAGTGTTATCTCAAAAAGATGGAAGCTTCAGGTGTTGATCCTATGCCTACTTGGAGAGATGAACTTTATAATGAAACGCCAAAGGGTCGTTTTAAGTTTATATCTGGTCGTCATGCACAACAAACGCAGAACTCAACAGCTAACAATATCATGCTCCTTGATGTAATGCGAGAAAATTATTTGTGGATACATAAAGAACAAGCAGAAGCTAAGGGCATCAAACATGGAGACTTAGTTGAAGTAAAGAGTTCTATTGGGAAGGTGTACATTAAAGCATATCCTACGATTAAGATTATAAAAGATGTTGTTTTTTATGTACATGGCTTTGGACAGGAGTCTGAAGGCTTAACCTTTGGATATAGAAATGGTGCAAGCGACAATATGATTATAGAAGATACTATTGAAGATGTATTTGGGAGTGCAGCGATGCATGAGACCCTTGTAGATATAAAAAAGGTTTAATTATGAATTTTGCGATGGCACTAGATTATCAAAGTTGTATAGATTGTAAGGCATGTGAAGTTGCTTGTAAAGAAGAAAATGGTGTGCAACTAGGAGCGGATAAACAACGAATATGGGTTAGTCAAGTTGAGACGAGTATATTTGGTAAGCCTTTTGTCTCTTTGCATCCTTCTCAGTGTAACCACTGTTTAGATGCACCATGTGTAGATGTATGTCCAACAGGAGCAAGTTATTTTGCACTGGGTGGGATAGTTATGACAAATAAAGATACTTGTATACTCTGTAAAGGTTGTATGGAAGCATGCCCTTATGATGCTCGTTTTGTTGATGATCACCATGTGGCAGTTGATAAGTGTACTTTTTGTTATGATACACGACTTGTAAATGGTGAGATGACTACAGCATGTCAAGCAACTTGCCCTACTAAGGTGAGACTTTTTGGTGACTTAGATGATGAAGAGTCAGATTTAGTAAAAATGCTTAACAAGAGAAAATTTTATTTTCTTAAAGAAGAAGAGAAGACTATACCTAAGCTTTTTTATCTACTACCTGAGCATGATGATCATTATGCATCACACTCTGTAAGTCCAGATACAAATATTTATACATGGGATGAGTTTAAGCCTATTATAGATAAAGCAAAAGCAAAAAGGGAAGGACAATGGCAATCAGTAGAATTACAATCCATAAAATCTTAACAGACAAGGTACTACTTCTCTCTTATCTGTTTTTAATTATGGCTCTTTTTGGAATTGTTGAAATGGTCTATGATCGATACTTTTTAGTATCAGCTAATGCATTTGATGCGGGTTTGCATCCTGGAAACCGTGAAATTGCAAACGCGATGTATGAGGCTGTGTTCGGTTCAGGAGGAGAAGTTAAACGCGAGGCTCCATGGTCTTTATATATCGTAAACTATATGTATATGATTTATGTAGGTTCAGGAATTATTTTTGTAGTTGCCATTGCAGAACTTTTAGATTACGAGATTATTAAAAAATATGCCTTTGGATATCTAACACTGGGTCTTTCCATGTTACTTGCTGGACTCTTTACTATTTTAATGGATTTAAACATTCTTAATATAAAATGGATGTTTCTGCGACCTCAATTTGATTCTGGTATGTGGCTTATGCTCCCTCTTTATGTTATTTACATTCCTTTAGTTTTATTTGAAATGTATCTTATTCTTTCTCATGATAAAGTATGGATTAAAAAAGTTTCATTAATTGTTCTTTTATCTGCTTTGGGTGTTGAGTTTTTCGGTTTTTATGTACAGTCGAAGCTATTTGATATGAATTCAGCAAGACATCTATGGACAACATACCCTCTACTACCCTTATACTTTATGCTCTCCTCTATGGTTGCATCTTTGGCTATTATGTCGCTGTATACATCCTTAGCACATAAAAGTGTGCTCGTTATGCATGTATTAGAGAAGTATACTCTCTATTTTGTTATGGCTCTTGGTGCTTATGAAGCAGTTTCTTATCTTTTTATAGATAAAAAGTGGGCTGAGATTATTCTTTTTGGAGATTTTAAATACTATTTTTATCTCTATATAATTTTAACAGTTGCTATTCCCTTCGCAATGCTTTTTCAACCGTACTTAAATAAGATATTTAAGTATATAGCATATGTATCAATAATTATAGGAAGTTATTTAGGAAAGATGATTTTTGTTTATGGTGGGAATGCCTACCCTATGAGTGATAGATTTGGAGTTGGATTTGAAAAATATGCACTTTATGATGAGTTTAAAAGTGTTATATTTTTTATGCCACCAATGAGTGAGTTACTCATTGTTATTGGTTCTATTGGAGTTGTACTGTTTATATTTCGGTTTATTACACTCAGTGTTTGTGACATTGAGAATAATTCAAAGGATTAAGTTACTAATTACTACAATAATATAATTTCTCAAGGTAATAAATGAATGTGTATTCATTTATTACCTTTTTTTATGTTAAAGTTATAGAATAATATTTAATGTAAGGGCTATATTTATCATGAGGAAATCAAAAATTATTATTGTAGAAGATGATGAAATAACTTCTCAAAACCTAAATATATCTTTAGAAAAGCAGGGATATAGTGTAGTATCAGTTTGCAATAGTGTACTTTGTGCATATTCTAAAATTAATATGCATAACCCAGATATTTTAATTATAGATATATCTCTTGATGAAAAGAGTGATGGCATTGAATTAGCTAAAGTGATTCGCCAAGATTATCAAATTCCTTTTATTTTTTTAACATCTTACACTGATAATGATATTATTGCTCAAGCAACACTCACAGAACCTTATGGCTATGTGGTCAAACCTTTTAATCCTGATTCATTACATGCAACTATACAGATGGCACTCTTTAAATTTTCTCAAGAAAACATGGAAGATAATTATGCCCCTATGGTAGTAAGTGATAAATTAAATATAGAAAGATTATTGAATTCTAGAAAAAATAATAATGAATCTATCGTCAAATTTGGAGATTTTTACTATCTTAATATTACTACGCATGAAACTTTTTATCACGAAAAAAAGATAAGACTTACACAAAAAGAGAATTCATTCTTGCGTTTACTTGTTGGAAAAATGGGATCAAATATAAGTTTTGAAGAAGCTGTGCACTATGTATGGAAAAAAAATGGAGCTACAACAAACAATGTTAGAACATTAGTATGGCGACTCAGAAATAAACTTCCCTCCGAC
>JALSMC010000048.1 GCA_026987995.1 Sulfurimonas sp.
CATAGCACCAGCAGCAGTTCCAGAGTAAGTGATATCCTCACCCATGTTAGACCCGCGATTTATTCCACTTACAAGTAGGTCAGGCTTTTCATCTTCAAAAAGTGTTGAAAGAGAGAGGTAAACGCAGTCAGTCGGTGTCCCATCTTCGAGTTTATAAAAATCATCCCCAACACTAACAAAACGCAGCGGTCGTGTTAGAGTAAGAGAGTGCCCACAAGCAGACTTCTCATTTGCAGGAGCTACAACTGTTACTTCCACATCTACTAACTCTTTAAGTGCTTCTACTAAAGAGAGTAATCCTTTTGCCTCATAACCATCATCATTTGTTACTAAAATTTTGTATTTGTTTTTCATAGGTGTATTTTACACTAATGTGGATAAGAACTCAAATATTGCCCACTTTAAATGTATGATAAGTGGGCAAGTTTGAAATTTAATATGTTTTAGTAAATATAGGAGAATATATTTTACCTAACAAAGGTTAGAGTATTTATATATCAATATACTATAGTCGAAGTATACCCTTCATAGATATATAAATTGACACAGTACTATAAGTACCTTCATCTGTATCATTAAGAATTACATTTTATCCATTTCGCTCCTCATTCTAAATCTTTTTATATACTGAACTAGCATGCTCTGCCTGTAAACTTACTTATATCTTTTTTATTTCTCAGTTCAAACACTACCACCTCCTCAATTGATATTCATTATCAGTATTGTAATAGAAGTTTTCTTAAAGTAAGTTTATATTGATAATAAATATCATTTAGTAGATTGTTCTTCATTATCTATCCTATAAGTGACTAATCCTGTCACAAATTTAGTATAATCTCTTAATACAAAAAATTTGAAGATTCACTCCATAGGAGAATAATATGTCACAAAACACCCTATACCTTATAATCGCAAAACAGATAGTAGATGAAGCGGGTCGTATTATTCGTGAAGCTAGGGAAACAAATACTTTTAGCTTTGAGTTTAAAGAAGATGAAACTCCAATTAGTAGTATTGACCAGCAAGTTCAAGACTATATGGCGAAACGTTTAAAAGACAACTTTGACATACAGGTTATGGGAGAGGAAAACTGTGAAGTGCTTGATATTTCCAAGCCTTATTGGGCCATTGACCCCATAGATGGAACTTGGGCTTTTATAACGCATGAAAACACTTCGGCTATAAACCTTTCTCTTATTGACAAAGGAGAGGTAATTATCGCTATTGTTTTTAATCCTTTCACAAATGAATTTTTTCATACAGAAAAAACTGCAAAGTCTTATATTGGAATGTTAGCACTACCTCTTCGTTCTAACCCTACTGTCGCAGTTGTAAACTTTAAACCAGAACGCGAGCACCCTATTGTAAAAACACTCAACCAACTCTTTAAAGAAGACAGAGTGAAAAAGCTTACATCTATTGGAGGAAGTATAGCCTACTCTATGTGTATGGTTGCAAAAGGTGCTTTTAGTAACTACATCGCATATTTTCCAAACTCCACCCATGCATGGGATCTCTCGGCTGCATTTTTGATTATTAAAAATAGTGGAGGATTTGTAACTGACCTCCAAGGAGTTGAGATAGACCCCATCTCGCACAAAGGTTACATAATTGCAAGTGCAAATGCACAAGCTCGTGATGATTTTTTAGCTATGCTAAATCCTCTTTTAGATGTTGTGACATAGCTTCTCAGACTGAAGGTAAATTTTGTTTTAATTCTTTTAAATACTGTTCTAACTCGGTAGCTATTCTTTGTCTAAAACGTAAAGGAGATACTACCTCTATATGTGGTAACCAAGCCTTGATGAGATTATCTACATCTTCATCGCTGCTGACTCTGAAAGTCACAATCAGACTTCCATCTTTCTGCTCTTCTTTTATCTCTTGAGAGTGAAGAAACTTCTTAAGTTTAAAGTAGTGTGCTATCTCTTTTTTTATTTTCACCTTAACACTAAAACTATTGCCATCTTCAAACCATGCCGTATGCACACCTGCTAAGATAGTATTTATTCTTTCTTTGTCATACTTAAAAGTTTTTGTAGAAGCACGAAACTCTTCTATTCTCGATATAAGATAAGTCTTTATCTTCGCATCATCCATATCTTTAGCAAAAAGATACCATATCCCATCAAACGCAACTACTCGGTAAGGTTCAACTTCTATAGTCTTTGCGTTTAGCATAAGTTTAGAGATATTTTTTTGCTCTATTGCATCTTCTATCTTGTTTAATATCTCAGAGTTTGTGTCTATGGCTTCAAAACCCTCTGGCTGAATCTTGTAAGGATTAAAAAAAAGTGGATGAGTGAGTTTTGCACGGATGCCATGTATCTTTTTGTCAGTACCCTCATCTATCCCAGCTATGGCACTAAACGCCAGTTCAGTAAGTAAAAGCTCATCATCCACAAGTGAAGGAGCCGTCACATCGTAGTCCTCACTTAAACAGACATAGCCATCGACTAACTCTATAGGAAAAAAGTGTAACCTCTCCACATCTCGGTATATCGTACGTTTATCTACCCCAAACTCCTCTGCTAGTGAGATTACACTGCGTTTACTCTCTTCTTTGAGCGACTGAAGCATCAAAAGTGCTCTTGCAAAAAGTTTATCGTGTTGTGATTGTGCCATTATTTTCCTTTTGATAGAAGACCGAACTCCCTTCTTTTAAAACTCATACTTAGAAACAGACTCACTATAAGTAGGCTTCGGATACTCACCCACCTTACACATCTTATAGTTTCTTCTAGATTTATACCATGGTATCTTCTTTTTGACGACTTTTATCTCTTTACACCCTTCAACATTTCCCACTATCTTCAGCAGGTCATAACGGTTTTTTTACTTTAGAAAAACACCGACAGAGGTAGTGCATATCTCTTATGCATATCATCTCCAAATGACAATAAAGTATCACCCGCATAAATTACGATGCCAAGTACCTCTTTTGACTCTTTTTGCTGAAACACTTTTATGTGTTTAAATGCCTCTTTTTTTATACTTTGAGCAGATTTTATCTCTATTGCCACTATTTTTTCACCGCTCTCTAGTATAAAGTCTATCTCTTTTTTATCACTGGTTCTGTAATGGTATATCTGTGTTCTTATTTCTGTAAAGCTCAGATGTCTAAGCAGTTCACTATAGACAAAAGTCTCAACTATATCCCCTTTATGAGAAGAATTTACAAGTCCATCTACACTGTTTACACCAAGTAAATGACAAAACACTCCACTGTCAGTCATAAAAAGTTTTGAAGACTTTATAAACCTCTTAGATATGTTTGAGCTATAAGGTTTTAGCAGTGAGACCTGATAAATCATCTCGAGCATACTAAGGTAGTTACTTACAGTACTCTCTGCAAGTGCAGCATCAGATGCAAGGTCAGACTTGTTGACAAGTCCACAACTTCTTGGAGCGATGATGTTAAAAAAACGTATAAACGCAGAGACATCTCGCAGTTCCCCCACATCGCGTATATCTCTCTCTACATAAGTACTTATGTAAGAGTCAAGCCAGAGAGCTTTTCCTCGTACAGACTCTATTTTGTGTATCTCAGGGTAACCACCATTGATGATGGCTTGGAGTATCTCACTGTGAGAAACATTAGCCAATTTCAGACTCTTTTCATCAAAACTAAAAAGCATGTCTATGATGTTTTCATCTGCTTTATTATGCAACTCTTTTTGAGAAAATGGCCACATCTGTATCTCGATGAGTCTTCCAGCAAGTGTGTCTTTTGCTCTTTTCATATCAAGAACATTTGCAGAACCTGTCAGTAAAAATGTACTATTTTTTCGTTCTTTATCTACTGCTATTTTTATACCTTCAAGTATTTCTGGTACTTTTTGTATCTCATCAAGAGTTATTGGTTTCGGAAGTGAGGCTACATAGCCTATTGGGTCATTAAGTGCTGCTTCTCTCTCACTAAGATTATCAAATACTCTGTATTCATTCTCCAAAGAGATGGCAAGTGTAGACTTCCCAACTTGTCTAGCACCAGAGAGCAAGACAACAGGAGAGATACTTATAGCCTCTTTTAAGAGAGCTTCTATGGATCTTTTAAACATAATCATCACTCCACATATGTAATTTACATAAGTATATCTTTATTATTTACAAAAGTAAAGAGTATATTTAATTATTTTAAACTACTCACTCCCCCAGAAAACTTTTCTGTCGTTTCTTAAGCTCTTCTAGTTTCATCTTTGAGGCGATATACTCAAGGTGTTGTGTGCTCTCATAGCTAAAAGAGTCATACACTTTTTCTTCTTTTGTTTTTAGGT
>JALSMC010000049.1 GCA_026987995.1 Sulfurimonas sp.
CGAGAAGTAGTCCCTCGAACGATAGAATCATCAACAACGATAACACGCTTGCCTTTAATGACATCTATCATAGGTGAGAGTTTCATCTTCACCTTTAAGTCACGCATCTCTTGTGTTGGCTCAATGAAAGTGCGACCGATGTAATGATTTCTCATGATACCCATCTCGTAAGGGATACCACTCTCTTGAGCATAACCAATAGCGGCAGGAACGCCACCATCAGGAACAGGTATAACAACATCTGCTTCAATAGGCTCTATGTTAGCAAGTTCTTTACCCATATTTTTACGCATTTGATAAACAGACTGACCAAAAACTGTAGAGTCAGGACGTGCAAAATAAACATACTCAAAGATACAGTGTTTAGGAGTAGGCTCATAAACTTTGATGCTCTGAGGTGCTTTATCTTTTTCAAATACAAGAAGCTCCCCCGGTTCAACGTCACGAACAAAACTAGCTCCTACAAGATCAAAAGCACATGTTTCACTTGCAACTATATAACCACCATTTGGAAGGCGACCTAAACTAAGAGGACGAAAACCAAAACGGTCACGCATAGCAAACATTTTTGTTCTACTTAAAAAGACTAAAGAAAAAGCACCTTCAATTCTCTGCACTGCATCGATGATTCTATCTACAAGTTTATCTTTAGAACTTTTTGCAATAAGGTGAATTAAATTCTCAGTATCCATAAATGTTTGGAAAATGGCACCTTTTTCTATAAGCGAATTACGAACTTCTTCCGCGTTTGTAAGGTTACCATTATGAACAATAGCCATTTCGCCAAGGTCATAACGTGCAAATACAGGTTGTGCATCTAAAATAGAGTCATTTCCAGCAGTCGAGTAGCGAGTATGACCTACAGCAGATGAACCACTAAGAGTAGCGAGTTTATCTTCGTTAAAAACTCTCATAACAAGACCACGGTCTTTAATAGTGTGCAATTTTTTTCCATCAGATGAACTGATACCTGCAGCTTCTTGACCACGGTGTTGTAGTGAGTGTAGAGAAAAGTAAGCTAATTTAGAAGCTTCTTCATGTCCAAAAATTCCAACAACAGCACATTTTTCGTTTATATCTTCGCGCAAAGTAAATCCTTGTCTAATATTAATGCAATTATACTCAAAATACCTATAAATAAAATGAAATTAATGATGTAGTCAAATTTTAAAGTGGAACTAATTTTGCTTAATTATTAAAAAACCATCCAAAAAGGTAGGACATATGAATATTGTATTGTGTAATAATCTCATTCTTATCACGACGGATTTTAAGACACTCAATACTCCTTGGATGAAAGAATTTTTAAATCATCACTCAAGAGGTATGCTCTTTTTACCCAAAGCAGTACTTGTGTTTCGAAATGAAACACTTACTGAAGTCAGAGAAGAATTTTTGCAACAACTCAGTGAACATCATGCAAAAATACATGACTTTAACCATGAGTTTTTCCTCAAAAGTATGTTGAAGTATGGCACACAGCCTATAAAAATAGAACTAGAAAAACTTCAAGAACCTGAAACTATAAAAGTGAATCTTTATGCTTATGATAAAGATACGGTGCTCATTTCACTAAATACACCTAACTCTTGGGTGTTGAACTATATGCGTTCACAATTAGAAGTCTATATAGAAAGAGGTACAGATCTCTCACTTGTTGTAGATGTTTCAGATTTTAAAGCAAAAGCACGGCTTGAGAGAGCACTGAACAAACGCCATATTCTGCATTATGAGATACAGTACACATATGATAACCATTTTATGTCTAAACTTTATAGTGATTTTGCGAGTTTTAGTTTTGGTGATTTATGTAAAGAAGAAGAGGATGAAAACACTCTTTTCTATACAGTACTAGAGTGCCCAGTAGGTGCAAGTCAAGATGCACTTAAAAAATCATATAAAAAACTCACAAAAGTATACCACCCAGATAAGATAATTCACGAAGAACCGCATATGGTAGAGCACTATACTCAAAAGTTTCAACTTCTTCAAGAAGCATATACAGCTCTGAGAGTTGTTAGTTAGATAAAGTTCTCTATGAGCTTGTCTTTGGAACTACTTTTTACTAAAGCTTCAAAATCTTCTGAGCTATAAAGTGCAAGAGTCGTACTTTTTAACTGTCGTAGTTCTTTAGAAAACCCACGTTTAGAGAAGAGAATGATTTGTGTAGGGGTGATGTCGAGTTTGACACATTTTTCACGAAGCTTGTGTAACTCCTTTTTGTTGATGATGTGATTTGTCCATTTACATTCGCTTACATATATATTTTCATCATCTGTTATAGTCAAAATATCTATCTCTAAGTTTGCATCCCAATAACTTCCTGAACTCAGTATCTGTGCATCTCTAAGGTTGTAGTTAAGTAAAACTTCACTTAACTCTTCAAAAACTAGACTTGTGTAACTATTTAAATGTGCTTGTATATTGGAGTGCAAGATTTCATAGTTTTTATTTTTGATATTTGCTGTTTGTGGAGCAATGAAGTAGAACCAAAACCTTACAAAAGGATGTGCAAAGAGTACTTTATGAGAGATTCTATGTCTTGCATCACGGCGTTTGAGTTTCGCACTTGGGTTTATATCTCTAGGGTGGCGTTCACGAGAGTACTCCATCTGAATTAGCCCAATGTCTTGAAGGTAGTTAAGAGCGGCTCCTCCATTTCCATTGTTAAGACCAGCTCTCTTAAACGCCGAGAAGATTCTTCTATCACCAACTGCTAAAGCTCGAAGTAGGCGTTTATGTGTTGGTTCTGTATCTATTAGCTCCTCTATCTTCGCATTTAGGATGTCAAAGTTTTCTAGTATTATCTCTTGTATCAACTCGTGTATAGGTTTTGAGGTATCTATATCCCATCCTAAACCACCAAAAACAGAAAAGTAAGAGATTTGAATCTCCATATCATCTGGATAGTTACGAAAATAAAAAGAGCGAAATTGCTCAAGAAGTTTAGAGTTTGTCATAATACAGATTGTATCATAGAATAATATTTTAGAGGTGTTAATTACATTTCACTTGCCCATTTTAATGTATCTATTCCATATTTTTCACGTAAAACCTGTGTCTGTTCTGTTAGTTTTCGCATCTTCTGTTCCTCTTGGAATCCGATGAGAGAAAGCTCTTTTTTCGAATCTCTTGTAAAAGAGGAACAGGTTATACTCAGTCTTATAACTTTAAGTCTTCTTTGTGTGTCGGCTTCATTAAAGAGTTTTAAACAAAGAGAGTCAAATTTTTTCTCCGTAAAGAGTTCTGCTAAAGAGATGTTTTTATGAGAATTCTGACTCATTTCATAAGAGATACCTAAATGAAAAACAGTTGGTATGACATCTAACTTTAATATAGCAAACGCGAGGTGGCGTGCTAGGACATGAACTCTGCGTTTGAGCTCAACTCTATCATATAAAGAGTCAAAAGTACGACTTATACCGATAGATTTTCTTCTGTGAGTAGTTTTTATGGGTGCATCAACTTCACCGTTTATGCGCTTGTAAAGTTCTTTGGCATAAGGACTCCAAGACTCTACAGTACCTCTGCGTTTACGGATGTCACCTAGAGTATGTATTTGAGCAGAGTGTAGTTTGTTTTTCATACTCTTGCCAATCCCAGCAAAATCCCCAACAGCTATAGGATTTACAAACGAGTCAAAATTATACTTATCTATGACTTTACAGCCAAAAGGTTTCGCATAAGTTGTAGCAAGCTTTGCAATGTATCTAGTAGGTGCAGCACCTATGGAAACAGGGAGTTTGATTACTTTTTTTATCTCATGACGAAGAGAGTCTATAAACGCAGGTATCTCATCATCTGCTACCCAACCAGTCAAGTCCCCGTAAAATTCATCAATACTAGCTTGTTCTACGAGAGGAATCTTTGTACATAAAAACTCATGGAGCTCATGAGAGAGCTTTTGATAGAGTGACATGTTTGGTGCTTTTATGATGAGGTGAGGGCAGAGTTGGAGGGCTTCACGGATAGTCATGGCTGTTTTTATCCCAAATGAGCGTGCTTCATAAGAAGAGGTAGTTAAAATCCCTCGTATTTTCCCATCACTATCTGTAAAAGATGCAATATCATCGTCCTTGGCTTCATATGCTTTATAAAACGTAGGCACAAAACTTCCTGTATTTTCAAAGTTTACAGTTTGGTTTTTTGCATCTTTGTTAAAGATTTTAGTATCGCTTCTTCCACCAATAGCAACAGCCTTATGTTCTAAAGAAGAATCAACTATTCGAGCCGCACTTACAAAAAAACAATCGATGTCTATGTGTATC
>JALSMC010000050.1 GCA_026987995.1 Sulfurimonas sp.
TCATCATACTCGCTTAAAATTGGATAATATTTTTTATAATAGTCTTTTATCTCACTACTGGGTTCCACACTGAACTGCACTCTTAGAACATTCTCTAAGTCTGCGAGTTCTTTTGAGAGTTTTAGCACTTTCACTTTGGCAGTTTTATCGAAACCTTTTACAGCAATAAGCAACTCCTTAGAGTAGCCAAGCTTATCTGCGATACTTAACTTTTCTATGGCATTTTTATCGGCGAAAAGTGAAAGCAGGTTTGTGGAGATATGCAGAGTATCTTTAAACATCACTATGATGCTAAGTAATGTAAAGAAGATTATATAATTAGCGTATTTTTTCATCTATCGTTATCATTATGGTGTCGTTATTTGTCAAAAAGAGTTTTACAAAGTCAAGTTGTTTGTTTTGTTTTAAAAGCTCTATCTTTGTAATGTAGTCTTTGATGCTTCCTTTAGCACGAAGCATCATCATAGCATCTTTTTTTTCTAGCTCAAACATCTCATTGAGGGCACTCTCATCCCCACTATGTAGGAGTATGAGCATATCGAAGTAGTTTTTAATCTGCATCTGTTGCATAAGACCTAACTCTACTTCTTGTTTATCTACTTCATACACAAGGGTATCACCACTATACTTTAGGACACGCTTTGTTTTTGGGTAGTTGATGCTAAGCCCATCTTTAACAAAGGTTATCTCTCCATGAAGTTCTATAGTTTTCCCTATGGCATCTGAGTATCTCAGTTCTGTAAAGTTAAAAGTTTGTGCCATGATGCTAAGGCTAAGCATCATGTTTATGAGTAGTATTTTAAACATTATTTTTGTACTCCATCAAGTTATGTGCGTACTCTAAAAGTTCTTTTTCATCTTTAAAATCTTTAGGATACAAAGGCTCAAGCATCTTGACTTTTATGGGTGTTGTCTTGGTTGTTTTAAAACATGGGTCACCTTTAGCTACTACTTTTACTGAACCATCTATGATGATGGGGACTACAGGTTTACCCGTCTTCATCGCTAGACGAAAGGCTCCTTTTTTAAACTTATGAAGTTTTTTGCCATCACTTCTCGTACCCTCTGGAAATATGATGATGTTTCTGTTTTGACGCAGTAATTCTTCGAGTTCATTATACATCTTTGCTATCTCACCGAGATTGTTTTTTCTTAAACTTCTTGCACCTATAAGCTTGCCAACAAAAGAAGCAAAAGGTATCACCGTAAAGTTCAAGTTCGTTACAGTCAAATAGTTTTTTATAAAGTAACCAAGTATAGGGTAGTCCAAACTTGACTGATGCGTAGAGATGTAGATAGCCCCTTTAGGCATCTCTTCTAGAAGATCAAACTCTAACTTTGCAACAGGCAAAAGAAAGAAAAATATCTTGTAAATAACCGAGGCTAAATTTTGAAAGGTGTCTTGGGGATACTTTAAAAAGGGATATACTGAAAAGTAGACTACTAATGAGGGAAGTGTAAAAACACAAATAATGCCCCAAAAAAGGGAAAAAGCATAAAAACTAAGAAGACAATTTAATCGCATAAAGCTTTCCGTAAGTCACTTGAACAAAGAGTGTAACTCCAAAGTAGATATACCAACCAATAGAGCTAAAAAATGCCCACATAGCATCATTGCTATAATAAACAAGATAAAGCAAAAACATCGCATAGATGAAGATAGCTACCGCCCAAAATCTATCGCCTTTTTTTAAAAACTTTATCTCACCATCGCTGAGTTTTTTTTTATAGACTTTAGTTGTAAACTTGTAAATTATCTCATTGTTATGCATCGCTGAAAGCGCAAATATCGTAAAAAAAGTCATCGCAGAAAGCACAGGTATAAATTTTACAGTCTCAAAGTTATCAAAATAATATGCTAAAGATAAAAGAACCAAATAGATAGCCAATATAACAAAATCTTCTGTTTTTCTTTTTTTTACGTAGGCATAGAGTAAAAAAAACAAGGCTATTATGATATAGGTAAAAACTAACTCTTGGAACTTAAAAAAATGTGTAAGTAAAAGGAATGACGGAGCAAAGAGTAGTGTAAGAAGACTACTCATCTGCCATTGCAGTTGCTACAAATGTACATACATCTTCGATAGTACGCATATCTTGCATTGTTTCTGTATTTATCTCTATCTCAAGTTCTTTATCTAAAGTAACCATCAAATCAATAGCATCTAATGAATCTAATTCTAAATCTGTAAAAAGGTTCGCTTCTAGCGTAACATCATCTGGCTCAACTTCGAACTCTTCTACTAAAACTTCTTTGATTTTATTAAATATATCGTCTTTAGAAATCAACTTTAACCCTTTGTTTTTTATATATAGTGTATTATATCAAAAAAATGATTGAAGCAGGTTAAAAAACAATGAAATATGATGCTATTATTATCGGAAGTGGAGCTGGTGGTTTATCGTGCGCACTTACTTTAGCTAAAGAGGGTAAAAAAGTACTTGTACTCGAGCAACATTATGTCGCGGGAGGCTGGTGCCATAGCTTTAAACTTAAGGGTCACAGATACACTCCAGGGATACACTACATAGGTCTTCTTGGTGAGGGTGAATCTACATCAGAGCTTTATAAAGGACTTGGAATTGCCAATGATTTAGAATTTTATAAGATGAATGAAAAAGCGTATGAGCATTGTCATATTGGTGAAGAAAGATTTGACATTCCTGCTGGATTTGATGCATTTAATGAAGCGATGCGTGAAAGATTTCCCCATGATAAAAAAAATATAACTAAGTATTTAAAAATGGTTCGTACTGTAAGTACTCAACTTCAACTTATCCCTAAAATAAATGGCTTTTGGGACCTCATAACTATACCATGGCGCACAAGATATTTAGGGAAATATGGTCTTTTTTCACTCAAGGCAATATCAAATTGGTTTGTAAAAGATGACTTAGCTAAAATCATCTTAAATATCCAAGCAGGGGATCATGGCTTGCCTCCGGCAAAGGCATCGTTTCCTCTTCATGCAGCTGTTATGGAACATTACTTTGCAGGGGGATACTACCCAAAAGGTGGTGGAGAATCCATAGTAAATGCAATGCTCAAAGCTATTGAAAAACACGAAGGTGATGTTTGGACTTCATCAGCTGTAAAACAAATTTTACTAGAAGATATTGTAGGTGATGATGCTAAGGGTAAAAAAGCTGTAGGGGTACAACTCAAAGATGGTGAAAAAATTTATGCTGATATCATTGTCTCAAATGCTGACCCTCAAAAAACCTATGATACACTAGTTGGACGCGAAAACTTAGGGGCTAAACTTGTTGAAAAACTGGATGCTACAACATACTCATGTAGTTCTCTAATGCTGTTTGTAACCATCAACGCAGATGCTCGTGCACTTGGGCTTGACTCTGGAAATATATGGGTAGTTCCAAACAAAGATATGGATGAAGTATATGAGGAGATGATGGGTACTGACCTCTTAGAAAAAGAGTACTTTGACGGTATGTTTATATCTTGTACTACCCTCAAAGACCCCTCTAGTTTTGATGGTAAAAATCATGTTTTAGAGATTATAACTTACATAAACTATGATGCCTTTGATGAGTTTAAAGATGAAGATAAAAAGCGTTCAGACAAATACAAAGAGTTTAAAAAAGCCCTAGAAGCTAAAATGATAAAATCTCTTGAAAAGGCTGTACCTGGCATAGAAAAAAGCATAATTCATACTAACCTTGCTACACCTATTACCAATGATTTCTACATCAACACCACTCGTGGAAATGTATATGGGACTGCAAAAAACCTACAACAGATAGGACCAAATGCCTTTAAGCCAAAAAGTGAGATAGAGGGGCTTTACCTTTGTGGTGCAAGTATTCTTTCTCATGGAGTTGCAGGGGCTAGTTTTTCAGGAGTGACTACTGCGGGAGTAATTTTAGGGAAACGTCAAGATGAACTTTTAGTCCATGACAACTCTCAAAACATCAAAATATATGATGCAGAAGCTAGTGTTTAAGCACTAGCCTTTTTCTTGAACTTTGAAGAGAGCACTGCTATACCAAAGCGAAGCAATCGCTTTAAGTGTGTAAAGTTATAAAGGGACATCTTTGTGTAATACATCAAAATTGCAGGACGCTTATAAAAACCAGTTAAAATCTCTTTATACTCTTCATCAAGTTTTTCTTCAGTAAAACCTTCTGCTTGGTAGACAAAATTCATACCATTTAAACGCTCCCAATCATCCTCGATGATAGATGCACCGTAGAGTTTTCTATAGATTGGGGAACCTGGATAGGG
>JALSMC010000051.1 GCA_026987995.1 Sulfurimonas sp.
TGGAAGCAAAGTGTGCAGGACCTGAATCATTTGTCAGCATAAATGCACATACTGAGTAAAGGGCTGGAAGTTCTAAGAACTTAACAGCACCTGCGAAGTTGATACAGCGTTTGTCATCTACATAATCAGCAAGGAGTTGTGCTCCCTCTTTTTCAGATGGAGCCCCTGTGAGAAGAACGACTACATTTTCATTTGCAGCGAGCATCTTTTTGATAACTTCACCGTAGTTTTCTCTATCCCATCTTCTTTGTGGTAATAAATCTGATGCATTTGAGTTAACTAAAACTATGTGGTTCTTGCTCTTGTCAAAACCTTCATACATTCCGCTAACAGTTGCAATGATAGAAGCTTGTTCTTCTTCACAAATAGTCGCTTTCGCGATTTGTATTTCATCATCAGCAATGATGCGTTTAAGATAAGGAAGTTCTTGCTTCTCTGAGAGTAAAGAATCTACAAGTGCTATAAAGTTCTTTGCTATATGTTGGTGAGCATTGTAAGCTACTTTATGGGTAAGTAGGTCACCACGATAAAGTCCTTCGTTGTGAAAAGCATGAAAACCAACACGATTTACTGCACCGCTTCCAACAGTCAAAAGAGCTGTAAAACGCGAGAAAAGCTCAAGGTCTATAACTGAGTCTATCTCTTTTTCTCTACACCATTTTAAAAACTTCAATGTACTTGAGAGTATACCAACTAAACCACTGTCATCAATAGTAAAGATATTTTCCTCTTTTACAGTTCCTAAGAGTTGCAGTGATGCCTTGTTCTTAGTAAAGATAACAAAGTAAAGTTCACCTTCAATATTTGCTTTGAGTTTACGCATAGCAGGGTCAACTAAAATAGCACTTCCCATCTCTGAGAGCTCGATGAGAAGAGTGTTCTTTGCTTTTGTCTTTTTTGGAGGCATAAAAAAATCAAGAGTTTTTTTAATCAGTGTCGCACCAAAAGCTAAAGGTACTCCTGCAAAATAATCTATGTGTCTCATTGTGTCTACTGTCATTTTTATAAATCCTTGTTTATTGTTCTTTTAATTATGTCGCTTGTTTACTTTTTATCCAAAAATAAGCACCTGGTATTGCACTTAGTATAAGAAGTAAACCGTACAAAATACTCATAGCAAGTACCTTTGTTTGGTCCGCTCCAATGAGCATAAATATCCCTATCATAGCACCCTCACGAACACCCCATCCAGCTAAAGAGATAGGCACGATAGTGAGTAGAAATACAGGTGGAACAGCTATGAGTAGTGTTTGAAAGCTTAGGTCAAGTCCAAGTGCTAAAGAAAGTCCGTACATAGTTAGTACTGAGAAAAAGTGCACTATCACGGAGATACTTATGTGCTTGATGAGTAGAGTTCTTGAAGCATAGAGTGAATTGAGTCTATTTGCTAAACGCACAAAAAGGTTTAAAAATTTGATGTCTGCTAAAAATGTAAGTCTATGGAGCTGAAAAAGGAGTGCAAAACCAGTAATACCCCCAAGTGTGATAAAAATGATAAGCATAGAAAAATCATTATCGAAAGTTCCAAAGAAGATGAGTGTCGCTAAAAGATTAAGTACTAAAAGTCCAACAAGACCAACAACTCTATCTACAAAAACACCATAAAATGCCTCTTTTTTTTCATACTTTTTTCGTGTTAAGTCGATGATGCGAACAGCATCTCCACCGATGCTAGAAGGAAGGACTTGGTTAAAAAAAGTCCCTTTAAAGTAACTCTGAACATAAAAAGAGAGTTTTTCTTTAAAGACTAAAAGTTGTGAGATTTTAAACCATCTATATGCTGCTAAGTAAGTAGATGTAAGTTGCATAAGTAATGCGACAAGTATCCATCCACCATGTGAATTGAAGATTATTTTACTGAACTCTACAAAGTCGATATTTCTAAAAAGAAAATAAAAAATAGCAATAGTAATGATTAGTTTGATTATATTTTTCATAGAGTACTATTTTAGCTAAATTATGATTAACAGTCTATAGGGGTTTAAGTTTAAAGAGGATAAAATTTCTTTATGAATGAACAAATTAACATAAATTTTAAAGTTACCGAGTCTCAAAAAGAGACTATTGATTTAAGAACAGTTGAAAATGGGTTTGATGACATCTCCGCCTATATAAAAGTAGTAGCACTTAAGACACAAAAGTTTACTATACGAAACCCAGAATCAGTAACAGGGGAGCCATCCATTGAACTTGAATTTACTCTCTCACAAGCTCAAAAAACGACACTCGATAAAAATATGCAAGAGTCTAAGTGTGAAGACCTTGGTACCTATCTTACATATGTTGCACTCCATGGTGTAGTCTCTTCTGTTATAGAGATTCGCTCGACTGGTGGGCTCGATGCAATGCTAGCTAGAATTGCAAAGGCTCGTGGAATTAAACTCGACTAAGACGAACAGCTAATATGGGACACACCCGCAACATTAAAGAGCTCAGAGGGCTTTAGCTTATAGTATCTTTCCTCAATCTCTTTAGACTGCTCATCGTATGGAGTATTCATCACCTCTTGCATCTCTTTAACTAATGAATAATCTCCTTGTATCGCTTTTTTGTATGTAGGTACAAGGTGCCATTCTCTTAAAGTGTACTTTGGATTCACGAGCTTCATCTTTTTAGAGAGTGCTTCTCTTGATTTTAAATCACTGACATTGATGAGTATATTCCACATTTTAAGCCATGTAGTCCAACTCTTTAAAATGTTTTCACTTAGTTCTTTTTTGTAAAAGCTTTTCTTGAGTGAAGTGATATCTTCTGGTAGTTCAGAGAGCTCCCTAAAGAAGATAGTATAATCAACTGAAGTTTGTTGCATAAGTTGATGCAGTTCTCTAAGTAATCCGCCATCTAAAGTATCAAGGCCGAGTTTAGCTGACCACATATTTTGTAACTCTTCTTGCATCACTTTAGTAAAGCCATTTTGAATTTCTTCGAGTTTAGTGAGCGCATCTTCATCAGCTTTAAGTAGAGGTGCTAACGCCATGCAAAACCCATTAAAATTCTTTTGAGCTGCTTGGGGTTGGTTGAAAAAAGAGAAGTGTTTTCCTCCACCTGTCCAAGGCTGATAAGAGGGGTCAAAGTTATCAATAAATCCAAAAGGACCATAATCAAGAGTAAAACCACCAGCCGCACAGTTATCACTGTTGAAGTTTCCTTGGCAGTAACCAACACGAATCCAGTTTGCTACAAGTGATGTCAAACGAGCTCTAAACTCTTGAGCGAGTAAAAGTATTTGTTCTTTAATTGCGAGATTTTTATCTATTGTCTTACTATATTCTCGTTGTATTAAATGTAATACAAGCATCTCTAACTCTTTGGTCGCGTTTGGATGTTCACCCTTACGAGCACGGCGAGCAAAAAGTTCGAGTTGTCCTACACGGATAAACGAAGGTGCAACCCGAGTTGAGATAGCGACAGCTTCTTCTATCATGACTTCTGGGCCTTTTGAGTAGGAGTCATCTCTAAACCATGGTCTATGTACTTTTTCTACATTTGAAGTGTACAGAGTCAGAGAGCGTGAAGTTGGGATGCCAAGTGCATGCATATGCTCTTGTGCTAAAAATTCACGAACACTAGAACGCAGTACTGCACGACCA
>JALSMC010000052.1 GCA_026987995.1 Sulfurimonas sp.
ACCATTAAAAGTATCTAAGATAAACTTTGTCTCATCAGATATCTCACCTTGACGACAAGCGATATACTCTTCATCTTCTAACTGATTTTTTAAGTATGATATTGCGATAGCACCTACGATAGAGTCACTATCAGGATTTTTGTGTCCAAAAACATAAACTGACATATTTAGCCTTTAAATTTTTTTGAAATTATACTATATTTTAGAGATTTTGAAGTCGTTTTATTTTTTCTTTATACTCTGCCATCATAGTGTTAATAGTATCTATCTCAAAAAGCTCTATTTTTTGTAAAAGTTCTTGTGAAAATGCAACTAATGAGCTTATCTTATACTGTTGTGCTAAGGAAAGTAATGTTTTTGAAAAACTTGCTATCATATTTAAGTCATTAGTCGCTACGGCTTGGGTAAAAAGTGGTGTCACATCTTTTGAATGATGTGACAAAAATTGCTCAAGACTCTTCTTGTCTAAATGAGAAAAATCACTTATTGTTTGGGATTCATTCTCTAAAGAGCTATTAAGTGATAAAGAAGAGTTAAGTATTTTAAGAGATATTTTAAACAACTCAACTTTAGAAATAGGCTTTTTTAAATGTCCTACTATATTAACCCCACCCTTAGTAAATATTATATCCTTTACACTCGTTTGAGTTAAAGATACGATAGGAGCATTGCTCATTTTTGCTATGACTTTAGATACTGCATTTTCATCCATATTTAAGATATTAACATCTATAAATATTAAATCAAAGGTATGACTTTTTAAAGATTTAATAGCCTCATGAAGGTTACTATGTGTGATTACTTTAGTATTTGTCTGAGTAAAAGCATTTTGTATCATTTCACAAGAACTTTGGACATCATCTATAACCATTACCCTTGCACCTTCTGGTTTTATAAGATTAAAATTTAGGTTTGATTTTTCTTCTGTATCATCAGCACTTGCAAGAACTATTTCTAATCTATTGAGACTAAAGGTAAAAGTAGAACCCTCTCCTAGTGTACTACTTAAGCTTATATCTCCATCCATTAGTTTAGCCATCTTTTTATTAATAGAAAGTCCTAAACCTATTCCTTGAAACTCACCATCGTTAGCATCTTCTCTCTTCTCAAAAATTTCAAAAATTCTTTGATGGCTATGGGCATCGATACCAGTACCGGTATCCTTAACCACCATCGATATATCTATCTCATTTTGAGTATGGTTATGTTGCTCGGCTAATATATTTACAGTTATGTTACCATTTTTTGTAAATTTTATAGCATTACTAATAAGGTTATCTAATATTTCTTTAACTTTTTCATCATCAAATATTAAGGACTCTGGTATTGTACTGTCTACTTCTAGTGTAAGATTAAGTCCTTTACTAGCAGCCTTTGACTCATGTCCTTTTACTACACTATTAAAGAAGTGAGCAGTATCAATTGCTCTCATGTTGATTTCAAAAATTCCAGACTCTAAACGGGATAGTTCTATAATATCATCCATTAAAGAAAGTAATTTGTGCCCTGATGAAAATATATTTTTTGCATATGATAGTTGCGTTTTATCTTTAAGCTCATGTGTAAGCATGTCAGAAAATGCAAGAATAGAGTTCATTGGAGTTCTTACTTCATGTCGCATATTTGCTAAAAAATCTTTTTTCACATGCATCGCATCTTGTGCTATTTTTTTAGCTTCTTGTACTCTCTGTTTTTGAATTTTTAGTTCATTTTCTAAATCTTCAAGCTTTTTCATATTTTCACTTAGAAAACTTGTGCTTTTTGAACGCTTGATATTTTCCGTAACTATCTCTTTTAACTCCTCTGCCTCTTTAAAAGCTTTTTCATATTTTTTTTTATAAGCATCCCGCTCTTTTTTTATTGCTTCAATTTGACTAGAGTTACTAAAAAAGATACTTTTTAAAGACATGATTCCCCTTCAATAATCTCTTTAAAGACTTCTAAGTTATCGCTAAAGAGTTTAATAAGATGAGGATCAAACTTTGTTCCACTTAGCTTAATGATATGCCCAGCAGCTTCCTCAAAGCTCCAAGCCTTTTTATAAGAATGCTCATGAGTTAAGGCATCCAAAACATCTGCTATAGCAACAATACGTGCATATATATGAATTTCTTCACCTTTAAGACCTTGGGGATATCCAGTGCCATCATAGTCTTCATGATGCTCATATGCAATACTTCTAGCAGCTTTAATAATTTCTCTATCGGATTTTTCTAAAATTTTCATTGCATGAGCAGGATGTTCTTTCATAATACTAAACTCATCATCTGTCAATTTTCCAGGTTTATGTAGTATTTCATTTTCAATAATAATTTTTCCTATATCGTGAAGAGGAGCAGCAAGAGAAAGGATATCTAACTCAGCAGTATCCATACTTCCATGTAAAAGTGCTATCTGTCTCGATATATATGCCACACGACGAACATGACATGCAGTCTCACCACTATCAGCCTCAAGTATATCTGTTAGTATGAAAATAATCTCTTTTTGTGCGACATCAAGCTCAAGAAGATGTTGGTTATGCGCGGTGTCAATATCATATATTAATTTTTTATTATTAAGGGAGAGTTCTCTTCGGTATCTATAAAGTTCAAGGTGATTTGCTACACGGGATTTTAACTCTATAGGGTGAAAAGGTTTTGTAACATAATCTACAGCACCTATTTTAAAGCCCTCTTCTACGGACTCTATATCAACCTTTGCAGTTAAAAATATTATAGGTGTGTCTTTAATCGCTGCTGTATTTTTTATCATTTTAGCAAGTGCAAAGCCGTCAATTTCTGGCATCATTACATCAAGTAACATCAAATCAAAACGCTTTGTTTTTATAATCTCAATAGCCTGTTTCGCATTGAGTGCAAAAGAGAAGTTATATTCTGGTTTTTTGAGTATACTTATTGCAACTTGTATATTTTCACTTACATCATCAACGATTAAAATTTCATACTTATAACCCATTTTTCCACCTAAAAGAATAACTTCTCTCTATTATACTCTACTAAGGTAACATAAAGTGTTATTAAATCATTTTTTGTATATCTTTTATCACCTTACCTACATCTGCTAAACAACATCCACCACTTGGGTTAAGCACTTCACATGAGCATCCTGGGTCTTTCATCTTCGCTTTTATATCTCCAAGTGCTTGTGTTCGTCCTGACTTTAGTAACTCTTCTTTTATTCTCTCTTTTGTCCACTCGAAGCAGTAACACATAGTTGCAGGAGTAGCCCCATCTTTTAAACCAACAATTACTTTTAAACCCTCTTGCTTTATAACTTCTTTACCTCGGAAGTAAACTGCCTGACATGATGGAGTTTTACAATAATAAAACCCATCCAAACAACTCAGACTTTTCAGCTGTTCTTGTGTCAGCATATGCTCTAATGTTTGCACTAAAACACCTTTAGCCTCTTCATGGCACAAAGGGCACGGCATTTTAGATTTTGGCTGAGTAGAACAGCATCCTTGCTTTAACTCTTCTGCTTTAGTAGTTGAAAACTGCATACTTTTCCTTTGAGGAGTTATTTATGAAGTGCTAACTCTTTTTTTAGGTACTCACCCGTAAATGAACCTGTTTTTTCATACTCTTCTGCTAGTTTTTCAGGACTTCCCTCAGCGATGATAAGTCCACCACCTGCTCCACCTTCAGGTCCCATATCTATGACATAGTCAGCATTTTTAATCATGTCTAAATTATGCTCGATGATAAGCATAGAGTTACCTAGTTCGACAAACTTATGCAGAACATTTGTAAGTCTATCTACATCGGCGAAATGCAGACCCGTTGTTGGCTCATCTAAGATATAAAGAGTTTTCCCCGTATCTTTTCGGCTTAACTCTTTAGAGAGTTTGATACGTTGTGCTTCCCCACCTGAGAGTGTTACTGCGTTTTGCCCTAAAGTAATATACCCGAGACCAACATCAACAAGTGTTTTCATCTTCAAGTTTATCTTAGGAATAGGAGCAAAAAACTCATACGCTTCATCTACTGACATATTAAGAACATCAGAGATAGTTTTCCCCTTGTAAAAAACTTCTAAAGTCTGCTGGTTATAACGAGTTCCATGACAAGTGTCACACTTCACAAGTATGTCTGGTAAAAAGTGCATCTCTATCTTTATCTGCCCTTCCCCCTGACACTTCTCACAACGTCCACCTTTGACATTAAAACTAAAACGCGAGGTTGTATAGCCACGAATTTGACTCTCTTTTGTTT
>JALSMC010000053.1 GCA_026987995.1 Sulfurimonas sp.
ATGACTCTTTTTATCAATGTGGTCAAGATGAAAGTTTTAATTCTTTAATCACACTTGATTATAGTTCTGTTCTCTCTTCTCAAGTTTCAACTATATCAAATAGGGATGCTGAAGTTCGTGGTAGTGGTTATGGAAGTGTATATAACCAAGCGATTGAGAATAATGATATAAATGTAAGTGTGTACACATATGCTCAAGGTGCTAATGGAAAATATACCTATCTCATAAGAGAAAATGAAAATGGTTCATCTCAATGGCATTATTATCTTTTAAATGATAAAACAAAAGCAGAAATGGATGCCAATGTAACAGTAGATGTATCTCAGTTTAGTGCAGCTGACACCAATGTAAGTTTCATACAAGCTGATAATGAATCTATTAGTTTATATACAACTTATCAAGGCCTTTACATGGATAATTCAAGATATGTTGATGATGAAGATGGAAATAGTTCAACATATACTAGAGAATACTATACACATGATGGTTTTGTCTATCTACTTGATACATATAAATATGACAATACTAGCGGAAACTCTTATAACACATATAATTATTATGGAGATAGCTCTCTACAAACAACTTATAATGTGGCAGATTATCCATCTCTTGATGTGGCATTTAATGTAAATCCAAATGATCACTCTTGGACACTTACTGGAAATGATATGAATAAACTAAATGTAGTAGCTTTTTCTAATAGAGCATCTTCATCTACTAAAAGTGCTGATGGTAATATAAGCTACAATGATAGTTTTTACATTAATGTACTGTGGACTGTAGCACCAAGTCAAGTACCAGATGTTGATCTTCAAGATATAGTTCCTGCAGAAGCATATGCTGATGTAAATAGCACTGTAAGTGCTGATAATTCGTATGAATATATGTCTTTATCTGCACAGGAATTTAAAGGACAAACAGAAGCTTCTTTGTTAAACTTAGTTCTTGGCAGTAGCAGTACAGTATATTCTGAATGGTCATTGTGGGAAAATGGCGTTCGTAGTGTAGATAATTATGGAAATAGTGAGTATAGTGCAGCTTCGACAGAAGTAGAAAAAGTGCATAGAACTCATAGTGTTTTTGGTATAAAACTCAATGCGTCAAATGCATTTACAAAATAGTTTTTTACTTTTCACATTCACTCTTTTTTTGAGTGGATGTGATATCTTTTTTTTTCATCATAAATCTCAAGATACTAAAAATGTATCTATTGTAAATCAACCAAAACAGTTTGCTATTCTAGGTCCCATGAGTGATGCGAATGTCACAGTATCGACACTAGATAATAATGAAATAATTTATACAACAAAAACAGAGTCACTAAACGCAGTGACAAGTAAACTTGTATGGGGAAACTATAAAGTCGGTTCGTTTACAATAGATATAAATACAACAATACCCTCTAGTAGATGGCTAAAAGTTGCTGTCAATGTTGGAGAAGATATAGATAGCAATGATGATGGTGTTGTTACAGATGAAAGGGTTCCTTTAGAGGGTGAAGTGAGACTTTATTGTAAAGTAGGCGACCTAAACGCAGCGCATCTTATTATAAATGTTTTTACAACTCTCGGGAGTGAGTTTTATCTATATGATAGAAATACAACTAGTTTGGATTTAGAAAATTATTTAAACCAGTTTGCACAATCTATATTTTCACAAAGCATAGATGATAATTATGGGATTGATTATAGAGACTTGTTTGCTTATATTCCTAATCATACTTCAAATAAACATCTGATAATGCCAAATATATATGCAAAGTTACAAGAGTATGGCATTATGAATGCGATTTTAAATAATGAAGATCTTATACAAAAACTACATGAAGACAGTGATGGAGATGGCTTATCTTTATGGGATGAAATATTGCACAATAGTTCTCCCTATCTAGTAGATAGTGATGGGGATGGCATAGATGACTATGATGAGGTGCAAAGAGGTCTGAATCCTGCTCTAAAAGATAGTGACTCAGATGGCATAGAGGACAATGACGAACAGCTTTATGGTACTTCGGCACTAAACTCTGACACAGATGGGGATTATCTCCCTGACAATGTTGAAATATTAAATGCTACTGATCCACTCAACGCAGATGAAGATGGCAATGATGTAGCAGATGGACTCGATGGAGATCCTTTTTTTAAGTATCAATGGTATCTAAAGAGTTTGGGGAATGTTGTAGCTAATACCGTAGGACAATCAACGGTAGTGGGGAATGACTTAAATATACTCGCCGTTTATCATAAAGTCCTTGGAAATAGTAGTGGAAGTAAGAGAGTTATTCAAGTAATAGATACAGGTGTAGAACTTCGTCATGAAGATATAGATGTTGATTTGAACAACTCCTTTAATGCTGTGACAAAAGGTCAAGACCCAACGGCAACACAGGGAGTTTCAAAAAATGATCCTGCTTCACCTTTGTACTCAGGTCATGGAACAGCAGTTGCAGGTATCATCGCTGCAAAAACAAATAATGGACTAGGTGTGCGGGGTATCGTTCCGTATGGAAAAATTGCAGGAAGTAATTGGCTGGAAAATCAAACTTTAGGAGAACTAGATAGAGTCTGGTACTCACAAATAAATGATGATAAAGTTGTAGTTTCAAACAATAGTTGGGGAGCATACTATCTTAAAAATGACAGTTTTGAACGTATGCTCGCTTTAGGGACAGCACAGTTAAGAAATAACAAAGGACGTGTATATGTTTTTGCAGCTGGAAATGAGAGAGAAAACTTTGGAAATTCTAACCTTTCGTATTTGACAAACAATCCCTATGTGATAGCTGTTGCATCATTAAATGCACAAGATAAATATGCAAGTTATTCTAGTCCAGGAAGTAACATCCTTGTGAGTGCCTATGGTGGAGAACATTATTATAGTGGACCGACTATTATGACGAGTTCTTTGATGGGTGAATCTTATTATGAAGATGAGTTAGGCGGGAGAAAAGGTGTTATCACTGTTGATGAAGACACACAAAAGAACTATACCTATGCTATGAATGGCACAAGTTCAGCTGCTCCTATGGTAAGTGGCTCTATTGCTTTAGTCTTAGATGCATGTCCCTCTTTGTCATGGAGAGATGTGCGGTTGCTTATAGCAAAGAATGCTGTGATGGTTGATAAACGCAGTAAATCTTGGGTAAAAAATGGAGTAGGACTTTATCATAGTAATGATTATGGATTTGGCAAAATAAATCCTTTAGGTATGATAAATATGTGCAGGTCAGTCTATTTTGAGCCTCTTGGGGCCATGCAAAGTTTTAAAGTTACAAAAGAGTATAGTAATACGCTTATACCTGATAATAATACGACAATAAGAAAAACAATTAATTTTGAAAATGATCTAAAGATAGAGTGGGTGGGATTAACTATCGATACGCCACATCCATTTAGTGGTGATTTAGAGATAAATTTGATATCGCCAATAGGGACAAAAATTAATATTATAGAACCTAATGAGATAAGATTTGCTGGATATGAAAATGGATTTAGATTTTCCACAGTTGGCTTTATGGATGAGAGTTCTCAGGGCCAATGGAGCGTTGAAATCACTGATAAATTAGAAAAAGATGAGGGAGTACTCAAAAGTATCACTCTGGAGGTTTATGGACATGAAGATTAAAATATATTTGTTATTTCTTTTCGTTTTACATACAGCTAGTTTTGCTAAATATGAGACTATGCAAGAGTTTAAAAAAAATCTTAAACAGCAAAAACATATGTCGACAGCCTATGTGCATGAAAGCTCTGATGAATTTATAATAAACTTTAAAGATATAAACTTGATGGATACTTTTGAGCTTGAAAATAGGTATTCATTTAGGCTTGTGCAATGCATCGCTGATGGTATATGTATCTTTAAATATAAAGGCAAAAGTGATAGGATGAAGGAGAATATTCAAAAAGTTTTAGAAAATGAAACAAATGTTAAAGAGATATTAGAATATAAACCATATAATTTTAAAGCTTTTTAATTATCACATAATAGAGCAAATTCGATGTTGCAATAAGTGACATTTCCTCTTACTTCTTTCTCACTAAACTTTTTTTTAATCTTCATTTTGATATAGTGCATTAACTGTTTTTTCTTAGGCTACAATAGCCAGAAG
>JALSMC010000054.1 GCA_026987995.1 Sulfurimonas sp.
GATTACAGGAGAAATACGATGGCAAAACATCAGTTTCAAACCGAAATAGGACAACTACTTAAACTTATGACACACTCTCTTTACTCAAATAAAGAGATATTTATACGCGAACTCATCTCTAATTCAAGTGATGCACTAGACAAATTTAACTACCTTTCACTTACAGATAATAAGTTCAAGTCTGGTGATTGGTCGGGTAAAGTATTTATGAAACTAGATAAAGAAGATGGTTCTTTAACTATAGGTGATAATGGGTTAGGAATGAGTGAGCAAGACCTCATGGATAACCTAGGGACTATCGCTAAATCTGGTACTAAGGCGTTTATGGAAAACCTAACAGGTGACGCCAAGAAGGATTCAAATCTTATAGGACAGTTTGGTGTTGGTTTTTACTCTGTGTTTATGGTGGCAGACCACGTAGATGTCATCTCTAAAAAAGCAGGTGAAGAGCAAGCCTATAAGTTTTCTACGGATGGTACAGGGGAGTATGAAGTAAAACCTGTAACAAAAGAAGAGCATGGTACGGTGATTTATATCAAGCTAAAAGAGGATGAAGTAGAGTTTTTAGATAAGCATAGAGTTCAAGAAGTAGTTAAAAAATACTCTAACCACATCGCTTACCCTATCATGATGAACTTCATGGAAGAAGAGACTGAAGGTGAGGGCGATGATGCTGTGACTAAAATGGTCAACAAAACAGAACAAGCAAATGCTGCAACTGCTCTGTGGACACTCTCCAAGTCTGAGCTTAAAAAAGAAGACTATGTTGAATTTTACAAGACCATAGGACATGACACAGAAGAACCACTCGCGTACTTACACAACAAGGTAGAAGGTGCCAGTGAATTTACAACACTTTTTTACATCCCTAAAAAAGCACCTATGGATATGTACAGACCAGACTACACACCTGGCGTAAAACTCTATGTCAAACGTGTGTTTATTACAGATGATGACAAAGAGTTATTGCCTTCTTATTTACGTTTTGTAAAAGGTATCATAGATTCTGAAGATTTACCTTTGAATGTTTCTCGTGAGTTGTTACAAGAAAATAAAATACTAGCAAACATCAAGCAGACATCAACAAAGAAAATACTTCAAGCGATAAAAAAACTTAAAGGTGAAGACTCTGTGACCTTTATGGCACAGTACAACAGAATGATGAAAGAGGGTGTCTATACAGACCATGTGAACAAAGACCTTCTGCTTGATATAGTTAAGTACAAGTCATCAACACAAGATGGACTTGTGAACTTTGAAGAGTATGTAAGTCGTGGTGACTCTGAGAAAAAAGAGATTTACTACATTACAGGTGCAGAGGAACAAGTACTGAGAAACTCGCCTTTACTTGAAGCCTATAACAAAGCAAACATTGAAGTACTTATCATGGACGATGAGGAAGTAGATAGCCTAGTAACTCCAATGATAGGCACGTACAAAGAATGGACATTAAAAGACATCACTGCTATTGATGCACCAGATTCTAAAACAGAAGAAGAAAAAGAAGAAGTAGCAAAAGAGTTTAAAGAGCTTACAGATAAAATAAAAGAGGTTTTAGGTACGGAGGTGAAAGATGTTAAGATATCTACAAGATTGACCTCTTCAGCCTCTTGTGTACTTAAAGATCCAAATGATCCAATGGCAGGTATGGCACAAATCTTTGCACAAATGGGTGAAGCGATGCCAGAAGCACCACTTATTTTAGAAATTAACCCTGAACACGAGATGGTGAAAAAGTTAGATGCACTAAATGATGATACACTCTTTAATGATGTGGCATGGATACTACTAGACTCTGCAAAAATATCAGAAGGTATACAACCTAAGGACAAAGCAGCATTTGCATCTCGCATAGCAACTTTAGCTACAAAAGCACTCTAGTGACTGGATGCTCTTATTCTATAATAAGAGCATTACGCTTACAAGTTAGTTGAGGTTCCAGTAAAATTGAAGTAATTTGAAGGAAATACTATGTCTCCACAAAAACGTGCCACTATAATCTCTAGTGTTGTCGCAACACTGTTAGTATTAATTAAACTAGTTATTGGGCTTGCTAGTGGTTCGGTGGCAGTACTTGCTTCTGCTATAGATTCATTACTCGATACCTTAGTTTCTATTTTTAACTTTTTTGCTATCAAAAAAGCAGAAGAAAACCCCAATGATACTTACCAATATGGAAAAGGTAAAATACAAGCAATCGCTGCTGTGATTGAGGGTACTATTATTTCCATGTCTGGCTTGTATATCATTTATATTGGGGCTAAAAAACTAATAGAGGGGTCAGTCACTTCACTCCTCACCCCTTCTATTGTAGCTATGACTATTTCGATTATCATCACCTATTTTCTAGTGAAATATTTACTAAAAGTTGCAAAGCAGACTGATAACTTAGTCATAAAAGCAGATGCCTTACATTATAAAACTGATCTCTGGTCAAATGCAGCAGTCTTGACTGCTTTAGGACTGGTATATCTTACAGGATTAGATTGGATAGATGCCCTTTTTGGGATAGGTATAGGTGTGTATATCATTTATTCTGCCTATGAAATTATCGTTGAAGGTATAGAAATTTTGCTTGACCGTGCTTTAGATGGTAAATTGGTTGCACAAATTGGTGAAATAATCTCTAAACATCCTGAAGTAACTTCGTATCATTGGCTACGTACACGTACAGATGGAAGTACAAACTATGTTGAGTTTCACATGGTATTACGTCCTAGTATGCGTTTACTCGAAGCCCACCGTATAGCAGATGAAGTAGAAGATAGCATTAGAGAACTTGAGACTAGAAAACGCTGGGTCATCACGCCCCATTTTGACCCCTATGATGATGAACAGGTAAATGAAGTAATGCTTCATGGAAAGACACCTGCCACACTTAAAGGTCTTTTGGATTGATGTCTAAGTTGATTTATCTTTTATCACCTATAGCTGTTAAAGATACTATCCATTTACCCATGATAACATTTAGGATATTAGCTGTCGATATTGATTTTTCAGAGTATGATTTATTGATGTTTACCTCTAAGCAAGCAGTCCAAAGTATTGAGCAAATAAACACTGACTGGAAGACTGTACCATGTCTTGCCATAGGTGAGAGTACTGCAAAAAGGATAATGTCTTTGGGTGGGAAAGTTGTACATCAACCACAAAATTTTTATGGACAATCATTAAGTCAAGACATCGTGACATTGTTTAAGTCGAAGAAAATTCTTTATCTTCGACCTAAAGAAGTGTCATTTGATTCAAGGGTATATTTGGCAACGCAAGATATAGTATTGGGAGAACAAATCATCTATGAAACATCATGTCGTTCCTATACAGGGGCTAAAAAGCCTAGTAAACATGCAATCATTATTTTTACCTCTCCCTCGACTATTAGATGTTTTTTTAAAAATTTTGACTGGGATGAAAGTTACACGGCAGTGGTGATTGGAGAAGCAACTAAAAAACATTTACCTGCATACGTATGCGTAGAAGTAGCCTCATCACCACATATTGAAGCGTGTATTGCTAAAGCGAAAGAAGTTTTACTCTCTTCTAACTCCAAATAGGCTATAATTTATTTAACCTGGGTGATGCGACTACTGTATTTGGGGTCCAACATTAATCTTAGTGGGACATGTAGTCTCTTGGTGCGTGGTAGTTTTCGTTTGAGTTTAGAAATAAGCGAGAAATCAACTCCTAAAGAGAGACTCCCTCCTGCACCGTTGGCTTATTAGGGCCGACTAGAACAGAACGCTCACCTGGGTCTCATTAGTCATCGTCATTGTACGCATAGGACTTTGAAAAGCTTATCGACGAACAATGCGTTCGACTCAAATCTTTTCAAAATCCTCTACGCACAAGCACGATAACTACTGAGATATATCTTTGTAAAATTAAAGAATAAATTTTTTAAGTGGTAACATTTTTAATTTTTAATTTTTAATTTTTAATTTTTTCGGAGAAAAACAATGAACATATTGATTTTAGGTGCAGGTGGTAGAGAATACTCTATAGGTTTGGCATTAAGTAAGGATGACAATGTAGGGAAGATTTATTTTTCTCCAGGAAATGGTGCAACAGATGAATTGGGCGAGAATTTGGATATTTCCGATTTTTCTAA
>JALSMC010000055.1 GCA_026987995.1 Sulfurimonas sp.
TTGCTATATTTATTTCTTCTCTTGCGTTCTCTGAAATGTTATAAGTTACTCTCATTTGAATCTCTTTTTTTAACTCTTATAGCAATTTCTGTTCTTAATTTAATGTTTGTTATTTGTTGGCAATAATTGTTGTTTTTGGTATTTTAATTGAAAGTCGATATGTTTTAAGAATTGTTGGAGATGATGTTTATACGGGTGCAGATTCACTGACTGTTGGAAAAGCACCAACACCGAATACTTTAAAAGAGTTTGTTGAACAGTTTATTCATCACATAGGTTTGGTTTGGGTTGTTTTAGGAACACTTGTCTGGGCTTTTGGAGACTTGCTTTAACAACAAACAACTACTTGGAGAGAAATATGAAGCCAAAGTACGGCTTCATATTTCTCAAGACAACCGTTAACTCTCCCACACAAAGTTCCAAAACTTGACAAATATAGTATAATTAAAGTATACTTTTTATACTTAATGTAAAAGGATTCATGTGAAATTTGAGTATGATGAAAAGAAAAGTCAGATCAACAAAGAGAAACATAACATAGATTTTGTAGAAGCTCAAAAGCTTTGGCAAGATGATAATGCTCTTGTTGTTCCTGCTAATATTGTCGATAATGAAATTCGTTATGCACTCATCTCAAAAATTCTTACTAAATGCTTTGTCGTAATCTTTACAATAAGGGAAGACACAAACAGAATTATCAGTGTCCGAAGATGTAGAAAAAATGAGGAGAAAAATTATGAAAACAATAACAGCTAAAGAGTTTGATAAAAAGTTTGATAATGGTGAAGATATAAGTGAATATCTTGATTTTTCAAAAGCCACAAGACCCAATGCTCTAAAAACAGATACAAAAAAAGTAAATGTGGATTTTCCACAATGGGTGATAGAATCATTGGATAAAGAAGCAAAAAAGATAGGTGTTACTAGACAGTCAATTATTAAAGTTTGGATAGCTGAACGACTCAAAGTTGAGTCTGGACATTTACAAGCAAGTTAACAAATATGAGCAATCAAAATATACTGATAGTAAAAATGAGATTAGTATATGTAATGGACCCAATGTGTAGTTGGTGTTATGCTTTTGAGCCGGAACTAGAAGAGTTTTTGGCTAAACATACTTCAGCAGTTGTTGAGTTTGTGATGGGTGGTTTGGCTCCTGATAGTGATGAGCCTATGGATGAAAATCTAAAACAGACTATTTCTTCGTATTGGTATGAGATACAAAACAAGACTCAAGTGACTTTTAATCATGACTATTGGAAACTCAACACTCCCTACCGTTCGACTTATCCTGCTTGTCGTGCTGTTATCGCAGCTGAGAGTTTAAAAACAGATAGTGCACATAAAATGATAAAGGAAATTCAGTCAGCTTATTATATGGAAGCTAAAAACCCCTCGTTAAAAGAAACACTTGTAAGCTGTGCCAGCTCAATTGGTTTAGATGAAAAGAAATTTTTGAAAGTTTTTGAGTCAGAAGAGACTGAGAAACGATTACAAGAACATTTTAATAAAAGAAGAGCATTAGAGGTCAGAGCTTTTCCTACTCTTTTTTATATAGATGATAAAAACAATGCCTATCCTTTAACTCGTGGTTATACTACAGTTACAAAGCTTGAGCAGCAGTTAAAGAGCTACACTCATTAGGCTTTTTGAAGTATCTCGTTAATACTTTGCTCTGAGTAGTTTTTAGAATATCCCCAAGTCTGTGCAATATGATAAGCATTTTTTGTTATTGCTGAGATGTCCTCTTTTGGAATGTTTAACTCTTTTAAAGTAACAGGCGAACCTATCTTTTTAAACCAAGCCTCAAGAGTATTGATGCCTTCATCTGCGCTCTCTAAACCAAATATCTCTCTTGAAAATCTCTCAAACTGTGCTAGGTTTTGATTTTTATACCACTTCATCCATGCAGGTATAACAACTGAGAGTCCTGCACCATGTGGGACATTGTAAAGTGCTGAGAGTGCATGTTCTATCATGTGGTTAGGAAACTCTCCTCCCTGCGTTCCTGTTGGGGTTAGGCCGTTGAGTGCTTGAGTTGCTATCCAAGCAAACTCTCCTCTAGCATTATAATCATCTGGATTTTTGAGTAAAATCTCGGTAGTTCGCATCATTGACTTGATGATAGACTCCACAAGTCGTGAGTTAAAGTCACTATGGTAAGTGGCGGTAAAGTAGACTTCTATAACATGGGCGATTGCATCTACAGCGGAGTATGCGAGGTAATCTGAAGTGACTGTTGCCATAAGTTCGGGGTTGATAACGGAGACTACTGGATTTACTAAAACTGAGCCTATAGAGAACTTCTCTTTTGTCTCATCATGAGTGATGACAGAGTTTCCGTTCATCTCACTCGCAGTTGCTGCGAGTGTCATGACTGTAAAAACTGGTAGAGCTTCTTTTAAAACTACTTTATTTGAAAAGAAATCCCATACATCACCCTCGTAAGGTACTCCAGCAGCGATTGCTTTAATGGTGTCTGCAACTGAGCCACCACCTACACCAAGTATGGCTTGAACTTCTGTCTCTCGTGCTAATTTTATGCCATCGTTGACACGAGAAAGAAGAGGGTTGCTTACTACTTTGTCTAATTCTTCGTACTCAATGCCATACTTATTTAAAGAGTCTATAGTTTTAGTGTAAAGACCATTTTTTTTGATACTACCCATACCGTAGATAAAAAGTACCTTAGTTATTCCAGCTTCTTTTATGTAGCGACCTATCTCTTTTTCTTTTCCTCTACCAAATTCTATCTTTGTAGGGTTATAGTAAGTAAAATCTTTCATCTCTTATCTCTCCGCTATTTTATTGGTGTATTGTAGCTAAGTATAAAAAATCAAGCACACTTAAATCAAAAGAAGATATAATACTTTAAAATAATATAAGGATATTTTATGCCATTACTAGACTCTTTTACAGTTGACCACACAATTATGCCTGCCCCTGCCGTTCGTCGTGCAAAGGGAATGAAAACACCTTCAGGAGATGACATCACTGTTTATGACCTGCGTTTTTATGTACCAAATGAGGGAAAAATGGATGGTCGTGGTATTCACACTTTAGAGCATCTTTTTGCAGGATTTATGAGAAACCATTTAAATAGTAAAAAAGTAGAGATTATTGACCTTTCTCCTATGGGCTGTCGTACTGGTTTTTATATGTCAGTTTTAGGTAAACCTGATGAGAAAAGAGTAGCAAAAGCTTGGAAAAAAGCGATGGCAGATGTACTTGAAGTAAAAAGTGAAGCAGACATACCTGAGCTAAACTTATACCAATGTGGAACATACAAAATGCACTCACTTAAAAATGCTAAAAAAATAGCAAAAGATATTTTAAGTGAAAAAATTGGAGTTATGGATAATAAAAAACTGCAATTAAGTAAGAAAAAACTTAAAGAAATCAATGGCTAATTATACAGAGGTTTTAAGTGAAGATGGTTCTTATACAGCCTATTCAAATGAGTATGGCGAGCATTATCACTCCACAAAAGATGGAGCACTTAAAGAGTCTTTAGTCAAACATGTTATTCCTGCGTTTAGAGTAGTCCAAACGCGAGATGTGCATATTTTAGATATTTGTTATGGCTTGGGTTTTAACACCCTCGCAACTCTTCTTTATTACAAAGAACATTCACCCCAAACAAAACTTTATATATATTCTCCAGAACTAGATAGTAGCTTGGTAGCTTCTTTAGAGAACTTTACTTACCCCGATGAGTTTAAAGATTTTAAAGGGATTATTACTGCTCTGAGCCGAGATGGCATTTATGAAGATGAGAGTGTTTACATAGAAGTTTTTTTAGGAGATGCAAGAGAGTATGTCCGAAGATTTGAAAAGAAGTTTGACATAGTCTATCAAGATGCTTTTTCACCAAGTGCGAATCCATTTTTGTGGACAAAAGAGTATTTTGCTGATATAAAAAAGGCTATGAAAATGAGTGGAGTTTTAACTACTTACTCCATTGCACTCAAAACAAGAATTGCTTTGTACGAGAACGGATTTAAAGTCTATCTCAATGAAGGTAAGGATTTTCGAGGGGCAACTGTTGCTGCGTTTGAAGAGCTAGAAAAATTTCAGCTTGTTGATGTTACACATAAAATGAAGT
>JALSMC010000056.1 GCA_026987995.1 Sulfurimonas sp.
TCTATTTTGCAGTATTTTTGTAAGCTCTGAGAGCCTACCCTTGACTCTAGCAGATGGGACAGAAGCTTGTGGTCTAAAGACTTCAAGTCTATTTTGTGTGTCATATAGAGCATTACCCTCTGTAAACTGTGTAAAGAGTTCCAGTCCTAGTTCTCGCATAAGATTTAAACATTTTTTTGGTGTGACCAAATCCATGAAGGACCCATGTCATTCCCCTCTATACTATAAATCCTTCCCCCTATTCTCTTTCGAGCTTCTAGGATAATGATGTCAAATTTATCTTCTAGTAAGTATGCAAGATAAAGCCCACTTACTCCTGCACCAATAATTGTTATTTTATTCTTATTCATATGACTATTATAACTCATTACTTAGCTATAATTCTATCAAAACTTTAAGGAATCTATTTTGAGCGAAGAAAACACTACTACACCTAAAAAATATTATGACTATATCAGTGTTGGAAATCGTACTCCACAAAAAGCTTACTTTGTTCAGCAACATGATAAATCTAGAATGTTACTAGACTTACTAGCACCACTCAAAGCAAAACAAATCTTACTTATAGTAAAGAGTAAAAAAAATGCCGATGCACTAAACACCATACTAAAAGAAAAAGAGTTTAACTCTTTAAGTGTCCACGGAAACCATAGAGTTTCTCAGATAGAAGAGGCACAGATGGTGTTTAATGCCAAAGAGTTGCAGATTCTCATCACAACTGACAGAATCTTTGAAACTATGAAACTTGAAAATGTTGATACCCTCATAAACTACGACCTTCCATTTGAAGCCCCTGACTACTTTAAAGCACTCAGAACAGTAGATGAGATAGGAAATGCCATCGCCCTCATAGACCCACAAGATGAAGGACAACTAGCTAACATCGAGATGATGATGAAGTGTGAGATGAAAGAAGAAGAGTTAGAAGGTTTTGAGCATACAAATCGTACTCAAATGCAGGTAAAAGATAAAACTAAAAAACCTCGTCATAAAAAAGTAGCACAGAGAGCTAAACGAAAAGCAGAAATTAAATCTAAATGGGTGCCAGTAGATAAACAAGAAGTAAATACAGAAGATGATGACAAAGAAAAAATAGATAAAGAAACTTAAATATGGCACTTATAGATCTCCAAAATATTTCAAAACACTACTCAGCTCAAAAGATACTTACAGAGGTGAACTTTCATGTAGATGAGGGTGAACGCATAGTTATCATCGGTAAAAATGGGAGTGGAAAATCTACTCTTATGAAGATAATACACGGCTCACTCACACCTGATGGTGGTCGTCGTATAACAAAGAATGACCTTGAAGTAAAGATGCTCGACCAACGTCCAAACTTTGTAGAGGGACATAATGTTCGTCAAGCAGTTGAGCATGGTTTAGTAGAGTTAAACGAAGCTAAAGAGCGATATAACGAGCTTTCACTACTGCTTGCCGAGGATTTTGAAAACAAAAATCTTTTAAATGAGCATGAAAGACTTTCAAAGTACATTGAGCATCATAATGCTTGGAATTTAGATGACAAAGTTGAACGTATCATCCAACACTTTGACCTTAAACGCTATGAAGAGAAGCCTATTTCCCTTTTAAGTGGAGGAGAGCAGTGTCGTGTTGCCCTCGCCTCTTTACTCCTTCAAAAACCAGACATATTACTCCTAGATGAGCCTACCAATCACCTTGATGTTTACATGGTTGAGTTTTTAGAAGAGCTTATACTCAAAGAGAAGTTTACACTTGTTTTTATCTCTCACGATAGATACTTCATCGACCGTATCGCTACAAAAAGCGTGGAAGTGGATGACTGCGTTTTAAAAGAGTACAGTGGTGGATATAGCAACTACTTAACACAAAAAGCTGAGTATATCCGTACTCTCCAAAAGCAACACGACAACTTACTTGGAGTTCTTAAACGCGAGAACGAATGGTTTGCTCGTGGTGTTCGTGCACGTCTTAAACGTAACGAGGGTCGTAAAGAGCGACTTATGAACCTACGAGAAGAGGCAAAAACAAACCCTGCGAAAATTCGTAAGATGAGTGTAGAGATTCAACGCGAAGCCAAAAATTTTAACCGTGACAAAAGTATTAACAAACAGAAAATGCTCTTTGAAGTGGAAAAACTCGGCCTTACACTTGGAGATAAAGAGCTGTTAAAAAACTTTACAACTCGTATACTGCAAAAAGATGTTATCGCCATAGTTGGACCCAATGGAAGTGGAAAATCAACTCTCCTTAAAGCACTTCTTGGAAGGATGGAACCAACACAGGGAGTCATCAAACGCGGAGAGTTCAAAGTCGGTTACTTTGACCAACACCGTGAACTTCTTGATGATGATAAAAACCTCATAGAGACTTTTTGTCCTCATGGTGGAGATAGAGTAAGTGTTCGTGGGGCTGACTTACATGTGTACGGTTACTTAAAAAACTTTCTATTTCCCCGTGAGTTTTTAGAGAAAAAAGTAGGAGTACTGAGTGGTGGAGAAAAAAATCGTGTAGCATTGGCCCTACTCTTTACAAAAGATGTCGATATTCTCATACTCGATGAGCCGACTAATGATTTAGATATTCCAACTATTAACATTTTAGAAGAACAACTGACAAACTTCGCTGGAGCTGTCATTATAGTAAGCCATGACAGATACTTTGTAGATAAGATTGCGAAAAAGCTCTTTATATTTCAAACAGATAAAACCATCGAAGAGTCTCATCAGCAGTATAGTGAGTATCTTGACATGGAAAAAGAGATAAAAGAGCTCTCACAGATGGAAAAAGAAGCAGCTGCTACTCCTGTAGTTGTTGAGGCGAAAAAAGAGAAAACAAAAACTCTCAAACTAACATTTAAAGAAAAAATGGCTTTAGAATCTTTACCTCAAGAGATAGAAGAGTTAGAAGCAAAAATAGATACTATTAATGAATGTCTGGCAAATCCATCTTGTTATGAAGATAAAGGGATTACTGCTGTTGCACAAGAGTTAGCAAACGTAGAAGAGTTATATGAGTTAAAAGTTGAAGAACTTTTAACTATACAAGAAAAAGAAGAAGAGATCAACTCTTAAAAAAAACTATTTTCTAGCTTCTTTTAATGAGTCTGCAATTAAGAATGCAAGTTCAAGTGACTGGTCTGCGTTTAAACGCGGGTCACAGTGAGTATGGTAACGAGAAGATAAATCCTCTTCAGTTACAGTAAAACTACCACCGATACACTCTGTTACATTTTTACCTGTCATCTCCAAGTGAACACCACCTGCATGAGTTCCCTCAGCTTTATGAATCTGGAAAAACTCTTTCATTTCTGTAAGTATAGAATCAACAGGACGAGTTTTGTAGTTGTTTGAAGACTTGATAGTGTTTCCGTGCATTGGGTCACATGACCATACTACTTTAAGACCTTCTTTCTCTATCGCTTTTATAAGAGCTGGCATGCCATCACCAACTTTTCCAGCACCCATACGAACGATAACATTTAAGCGACCTGCTTCATTTTCAGGGTTAAGTTCGTTACAAAGTTTTACTAAGTCTTGTGGATCCATTGTTGGACCAGCTTTAACACCTATAGGGTTTTTAACACCCTTTAAAAACTCAACATGAGCACCATCGAGTTGACGAGTTCTATCGCCTATCCATAACATATGTGCTGATGTATCATACCAGTCACCAGTGATAGAATCTTTACGCGTAAATGCTTCTTCATATGGCAGTAAAAGTGCTTCATGCGAAGTATAAAAGTCAGTCTCACGAAGAGTTCTGTAAGTTTTTGAAGTTACACCACAAGCTTCCATAAAACGCAGTGAGTTTTCAATCTCCTCTGCCATTTTTTCGTACTTTTTGCTCACGGTACCTTGATGTGCAAAGTCGAGTGTCCATTGGTGTACTTGATGTAAGTCAGCTAAACCACCCGATGCAAACGCACGAAGTAAGTTTTGTGTAGCTGATGCTTGGTTGTAAGCTTTTATCATGCGTTCTGGATCTGGTATACGAGCCTCTGCTGTAAACTCAGTACCGTTGATGATATCCCCACGGTACGAAGCAAGTTCAACACCATCAAAAGTTTCAGTGTCACTTGAACGTGGCTTTGCGAACTGTCCAGCCATACGACCA
>JALSMC010000057.1 GCA_026987995.1 Sulfurimonas sp.
AAACCATCTCTATCCCAGCTCTTGATGGAGAGTTAGAGTTAGAACTCAAACAAAGTACAAAAGACAAAGAGCAGTTTATCTTTGCTGGTGAAGGTGTTGCTGATGTACATGGCGGACGAAAAGGTCGCCTCATTGCTCAAATACAAATGATACTTCCTAAAAAAATAAATGAAGAGCAAAAAGAACTTCTCGAAAAACTTCAAGAAAGTTACGGTGTAGAGAGCCGTCCTCACAAAAGTAGTTTTGATGGTGCATTTGATAGAGTGAAGTCTTGGTTTAAAGGCTAAATTACCTCTGTATACCTAACACAAACCTTATCTTTACGATAGGGTTTAGTATTCTCCCTCCCTCTTCACATATTTTCTAGTATACGCCTTTCATTAACTAAAGTATTTTATACTTTATCTAACACTTTAAAAATTTAAACGATAATTATTTTCCTTTAAGTTTAGAAAAGTTATACTTACATTCATAAAGGATAAATATTATCTTTTAAATACAAAAAAGGAGTTACACTATGGCACGCAGAGGAAATTCTATTATCAAGGGTATTGAGATAAGTGAGATTATTACCGTACTGAACAAAGCATATGCAGATGAGTGGCTGGCGTATTACCAGTACTTCATAGAAGCAAAAGTGATAAAGGGCATTATGAAAGATGCAGCCATTGCTGAACTACAACAACATGCCGCTGATGAACTACGTCATGCAAATATGGTAGCAGACCGTATACTCCAACTTGGAGGAACGCCCCTACTCAACCCTCAAGAATGGTTTACACATACCAACTGTGGGTACGAAGAGCCTAAAGACTTTGATGTAGTCAGTATCTTAGAAGACTCTATAAAGGGTGAACAGTGTGCCATATCTGTCTACTCACAGCTCGCAGAAATGACAAAAGATAAAGACATTGTTACCTATGACATCGTCTCTTCTATCTTAGCAGATGAAGTAGAACATGAAGAAGACTTACAAGCACTTTATGATGACATCACAGAGTTTGTAGCAGACATAAAGAAAAAACTAAACTAAGGAAAATAAAATGAGACAATACGAAACATACAAATGTGACAAATGTGGCAATGGGATAGAAGTACAAAACGTGGGTGGCGGTACACTTACTTGCTGTGATGAAGAGATGAAGTGTATCACTGAAGACCTTACCTCTGTAAACCTTATGAAAGCATTTGCAGGTGAGAGTATGGCAAGAAATAAGTATGACCTTTTTTCTGAAATAGCAGAAGAAGAAGGATGGCATTCTATCTCACGTCACTTTAAAGAAGCAGCTATCAATGAAATGTGGCATGCACGTGCCCAGTACAAAGCTTACCACAAACTCGTAGACGGTAAAGAGCTAGAGGGGACACTTAAAAACCTTGAGACAGGCATGGAAGGTGAACACTATGAGCATACTGAGATGTATCCAAACTTTGCAGCCATTGCAAAAGAAGAAGATCACAAAGACCTAGCACGCCTCTTTACAGCCATCGGCAAAGTGGAAGTAGAACATGAAAGAGAGTATGAAGCACTGAAACTTGCCATGATAAAAGATGGTTTCTTTGAGAGTGAAGATGAAGAGTACTGGGTTTGTGAAGTCTGTGGACATGTGCATAGAGGTAAAAAAGCACCAAAAGCCTGTCCTCTATGTAAAGTAGGACAAGAGTACTTTAAGCGTGAACACCTCTACTAGAGTACCTTTTGATGCAAAATTACTTTCGAAGGTGATGCAGAAAGAGTTGCATCATCTTTATATTTATCATATGCTATGACATAAATCTCATCCCCACTTTTTAAATAATTCTTTTCACCAAACTCAGCATAGGCAGTTGCTCCTATGGAAATCAATGCTTGTTTTGGATATTTACATTCTTTCAAATGCATAGAAATGTCTTCAAGTGGTCCAAACTCTTTTTGATGATTCATCTTATCTATGAGCCATCGTTTTAATTTAGTATAAAAGTAAGAATATCCCAATAATGGTGCATCTACCCCATAAGGGTGCAAAACACCGTCACGCTTCACAAAAGAGCATAGATGGTAGCTATCCATCACCCCACCCTTTTCAAACTTCTCTATGGGTATCCATTTATCACCTATGCCTTTAGAGTTCGACCCCCAAGATTTCTTCTGCGATATCTTTTTGGCTCCCTCTTTTCTGATAGTGCAGTCATTAAAGGTTGTAAACTTTTTTGCGACTAAATCTATGACCTTATTTGCGTTGTCATAATAAATATCAAATAGTATGGCAATCTCTGGTTCTACTTGAGCATTGGCTACATAGTTGGGAAGTTGCAAAGTATCTGTACCTATAGAGTAAAGTCCTAAAAAGCTTTTACTCCCAGGCAAATAAAAAGGAAAGATTCCTTTAGGAGTATCCACTTCATCAGTCACAACATCTTTAAAATCTTTTTCTTCACCAGCTTGTTTAAGATGGTGTGCAAAATTTCCTGCAACACCTAAACATATGACATCATGTAAATCCATAGCGTACTCCCAAATAAAATGTACGGTAGTATAGCTTAGTGATGTTTATAGTGTGTTTTTAAAATGTTATATGAAAGGATGTAAGTGTGGTGAAGAGAGAACATTTACTACCCCCATGTAGTAAATGTTCAAAATGGTTACTCGATATATGCTTAGTAACTCAGGATTAGTTTCCTGCTACAGCATCTTTAAGTGTTTTACCCATTTTAAATTTAGGTGCAGTGTGTGCTGCTTTTGTATATGTTTTATCTGTTCCTGGAACTTTACCAGATTTTTCTGCTACTTCTACTGTTGAGAAAGTACCAAATCCTACCAAAGATACTGATTCTTTTTTTACAAGTGCTTCAGTTACTGACTCAATAAATGCTTTTACTGCTCTCTCTGCTGATGCCTTACTATCAAATTCACCATTCTTTTGTACTAGTTCTACGAAATCTGCTTTTGTCATTCTTCTTCCTTTAATTTTAAGATGCAGTCATTATAGCACAACACTCTCTTAAAAAAAGATAAAAAAGTAATTTAAATCCCTTTTTTATCTGACATTTTGCCTATTTCAATAAAAACATATTAATAAATAAACAATAATACCCTCAATATAATTCTCTTTAAAATTTAATGGTATAGTAACCTATGGAAAATAAATCAATAAAAACTATATTATCTGAAGTAAAAATGTTTTCCTCTTTAGAAGAGGATGAACTCCAAAGTTTAGAAAAGATTTCACATATCTACCAATACAAGGAAGGAAGCACACTCTTTGTCGAAGGAGAAATCAGTGACTCCCTTATGATATTGGTAGATGGAGTAGTCAGTATATTTAAACATGACAACAAAGGTAACGAAATAGTCATAGGATACTTCAAACGCTATGCTCTTCTTGCTGAACACGCAACGCTTCGCCACACCTCACTTCCCTCTTCTGCAAGTTTTAAAACAGATGGTGCCATTATAAAAATAGATATCAATACTTTTGAAGAACTCTTACTGACACACCCTAAAATTTCTTATGCCATTATCCAATCTATACTTGAAAAAGTGGAGCTACTACAACAAAATATACATTTCAACATCGCATCAACTGCCATAGAAAAGATTTTACAATTTTATGAAAGAAACCCTAGTTTAAGTTTAGATTTAAAGCAGTATGAAATAGCCTCTCTTCTGAGTATGACTGCTGAGACCTTTTCACGTAATGTTTCGAAACTTGTAAAAGCAGGAAAGTTAGTTAAAGCGGCAACTGGATTTAAGTTATCTAAAAATGGATAGTATGAAAACTCTGTAAGATAAATATGAATATATAAAAAGAAAGATGGTGCGCACGAGAGGATTTGAACCTCCACGCCGCGAAGCACAAGCCCCTCAAGCCTGCGTGTCTACCGTTCCACCACGTGCGCACATACTATAGTTGAAGTACTATAGAAACTTTTAAATGAGGGATAAAAATGATGCCAGGGAAGACCCAAACATCATTTTTATTTTGAACTTATGCAGTTACAAACGGGTTAGCGTAAAGAGCAATAAGAGCAATTACCAGTGTATAGATAACTTGCGCTTC